>WTJY01000460.1 GCA_011524645.1 Anaerolineales bacterium
AAGTTGACCCTCTTTCCCACTTATTTACTCAAACTTTTACTGCAAGCCTTCATGCAAAACTTGTACATCTTGACCGCTAAACCGTGCCGTTTGACCGGTCGGTTCCAGTTCTTCATCGTAGAAGAATTGGGGCAACCCATCATCATCCGCCCCAAAACCGGCCGCAAGATTAAATTCACGCTCTAAACGCAACGTCTCCAACCCCATTTCTAAATAAAACGAGGGGTCAAGATCACTACCCACCGCCGCATTAATCGCATTGGTAATATATTCAATATTGGGGTTGGTAATCGTCCGGCCGAAAATACACAATCCGATCGAGTCAACAGCGGCCGAAGCGACTTGTGACTCAAAGCTAACTTTCGCCAAATGGGCAACATCTTTGTCCCGTGACTGATAACGAGCCACATTTCCGGCCGTGTGGTCCGCACCCTGCGCCGTGGTCATCATCGACAAACCGGTCACTTCAATCACACGTGGATCATACGCGCTAATCGCTTGTTTCTTGATCGTCGGATCGCGATGGTTGTCGTAGTGGACCGCCACACGATGGGTCCCTTGCGCCCACAAGCGCCCTTCTTCGCTACCGGCCAGAAGCTGTTGGAAAACATGCTCCATAAAATCAACATCTCCAAATGGAGCCAAACCGGAATCCATCAAGACCGCGATCATCGCCCCGGTTTCAATCGTATCGATCCCCAATTCGTTGCAATATTGGTTCATGCGTGCCAAATTGTCAGGGTGTGTTAACCCACAATTGGTTCCCAACAAAGCAAGGGTTTCATATTCAACCGGCGAGGTGACTTCGTTCCCGTCTTCGTCCATATACACATTGCTACACTGGATCAAACATCCAGGCATACAAGCGTGGGTCTGTTTCCCACCACGGCCGTTATTCAACTCAGCAATAAATTGTCCCCCCATCGGAAATTTGCCATTTTCATCCAAGGCTTGTGACCCACTCGTAAAATTATTAACCGGAATCCCGCCAATATGGTTGGTGTAATCAGCCATCCCCATCGTACCCAACGGCCGGAAAAACCCAGTCACCACTGGGTCTTCTTGCACCCACCCCCCATATTCTTTCACGCTTGCCAACGCTTTTTTCTTATCATGGAGTTGTGGCATTTTGTTTAATTCGATCACAATCGCCTTAACTTTTTTGCTCCCCATGACCGCGCCAACACCACCACGCGCCGCCAAACGAGACGGCCGGTTGTCTTGGTCACTAAAAGCGATACCCGCCAGCAATCCATGATATTCACCGACAGGGCCACACAAAGCTAGACTAATTCGCTTGCCATATTTTTCATGTAGCATTTTAGCAACCACATAATTGTCTTTCCCCATATAGGGTGCGGCATCCACAAATGTCGCTTCCCCTTTTTTGTCAAAGTGAAGCACCACCCACTCATCAGATTGACCATTCAACGTAAAACCAGAAACATTGATACGCCCCATCGCATAAGCGAACGTCCCACCACCGTTGGCTTCCTTAATTCCACCGGTTAGCGGGCTCTTGCACCCGACACTAATCCGATTTGCATTCGAAAAAGTGGTGCCAGAGAACGGTCCGGCCGAAAAGATAAGCGGGTTATCTGGCCCAAGCGGATCAACCGTGGCCACCTTTTGTTCAACCAATGTTTTGGCGATCAAATAACGGCCGACTTTGGCCGCAGCCTCACCGCTAATTTCCTCGCTAGAAACAGCCCGTGTCTTTAAATCGATTTGTAGATACTTACGCATGATTTCATATCCTTGTTGCTTTACGTCAAAAATGAAAAGAGGGGGTGCCAGAACTCCCATACCGTTGTGGATTGTAACAAAGTGGGACACAAACTCAAGTAAAAACTAGACCATTTCATTAACACACTTTTTACTCATAGTAGCCCATTTGATACATTGATCGATCATTAATCAATTCCTATAATCCAATACCTTCGCCAATGTGAATGGTCTAGTTGGATTTGCTCCCCTCCTACAAGGGGCTGGGGGAGGTGGATTTCCCCTCTCCCCCAGCCCCTCTCCCAACGGGAGAGGGGGGCTTTTGATCTGGCGCGAATTAAAAATAGTTGCGCGAACAGCCT
>WTJY01000081.1 GCA_011524645.1 Anaerolineales bacterium
CGTTTAACAACCGATTTTTCTGGGATAGTTTTTACAGAAAAAAAGTTGCATTATCGCGGGCAAAACGGGGCGAAGGGGGGAAAATACGCTTCAATTAGGTAGATGTCCGGTAGAGAATGTGTTTTTAGATGTCTATTTGGTGATTTCTAGCAAACTTATACACATAATTACTTACTATCATATTTCTTAAAGGGGATTGATCACACATGTTCAATAAGTTTATTGATGATGATATTTTGCGAGCGGTTATTCTGCGGGAATTTCGCGGGACATTTGTCGGATTGATGTTTATCTCTGGTGGAGCGATTTTGGCAGAGATTTATGCTTCTATCGTGTTTCGCGACTGGGTCGATTTTTTGCTTGAAAGTGATGTATCACAGCAATCGCTACTATACGGGTTACTCATTCCGGTAATGTACTCGATTTCTTGGATTTTAAGTGCGGTATTTTTTAAGCTTGATATTAAGGCTCGTTTTGCGGCATATGAATATGCGTTCAATCGGCTGGTTTCGGTGACCGTTTCAGGGTTTGTTGATTTGCTCTCACCGGTTAAGCCGGGTCATCGTATGCAAGATATTCGTAATGCGAGTGAGTCTGTGGCCAATATGTTTAATATGTTGGCTTACTATGGGATGCGCTTTGTTGTGATTATCGTGTCATCGATTGTTTTGTTAGGGGGGATTGCGTGGTGGTCTCCACTGGTCGTCTTGGCGATCAGTGCTGTGTCGATTTATGTGAGTTATCGGCAACATGCGGCTTGTATCGAACGGTCTAAAGTGTATGTGGGGCATCAGGGGGAGACCTCGGGCCACTTGGTAGAGGTTTTTGAAAATCTGAGGATTGTTAAGACATATAAGCAGGAAGCGGTGATTGAGAGAGGAATCGGCCGTTATATCGCGACCGAGGGGGAGAGCAAGCGTCGTTTGCGATCAGAGTTTTTGAGGCTGAATATCATCCAAATTTTCTATAAAGTGACTGTTATCTTTGTCTTTTTGCTGATCGGTATTGTCAATTATGGGCAAAATCGTATTGAGATCGGTTCTTTGGCGATGTTGATTACCTTTAGCATGACATTGTCCAGCGTGATCGAGGATTTGGCGGTTCGTTCTTATGAGTTAATTAGTAATTTGGCCCGATACAGACAGGTTTTGGAAAACGTTAAAAATAGCAAGAAATCGGCACAGGGAGATTATCTGGTCAAGCGTTCAGATCGCAATGAGGTGATCGAGGTGAAGGAGGTAACCATTACGGCCGACGCTGAAAAGATTTTAGAAAATGTCAATTTGGCTTTTCCCTTAGAGAAAAAAGTGGCGTTGATGGGGCCGTCTGGCTGTGGAAAAACCTCCTTGGCCGAGTGTGTCCTGGGGGTGAGGGATTACAGTGGCACTATACAGATTGCATCTGAACAAGACGATCAATCATTTAGGATCGTTGAGGTCGAACAGCACGCGATGCATATCGGCGATGATATTCATGCCTGGCTGACATTTGGTAATCCTTCTGCATCGTTCGAATTAATCCGAAAAGCGGTGAAGGTGGTCGATTTGACTCATGAAATCTGTTTGAGGCAAGATTCACAAAGGGTTCATTTGCAAGCGGGATTGACTTTGACGGGTCTATCAGGTGGACAAAAACAGCGTGTGGCGATCGCTCGCGCGATTATCGCGCAGCCTAGCTATATCGTTTTTGATGAACCGACTTCCGCATTGGACGAAGAAAACGCACAAAAGATCATGAATCATATTGTTGATTTAGGGATCGGGGTGTTAGTCATCACCCACGACCCCAAATATGTTGATTTGTTTGATCATGTTTATGCGTATCGAGACAAGTCGTTTTATCTGGTCGTGCCCTAATCGCTTTGGTCTTGCCCTGTTTTTAGCGCTTGGTACGCTCGCCAACGGCCGATGTGAAATGCTTGCCAATCCCAAGCCTGCTCTTCTATAACGAGTTCCCTAAATTCTGAGTCGAGGTGTCTGGGGAGAAAATTGCTGATTGGTGCTTCGATACAAAAATTTTCCTAGTCCTGTCGGATTTGGTGGGAGTTGATCAATTAACGATTGTCATTCCCACGAAGGT
>WTJY01000401.1 GCA_011524645.1 Anaerolineales bacterium
TCTTTTGTGTTATGTTTACTGATGTCGGATTAGTTTGATTTCATCATTCATTTATCTATTTTTGAACATTCAACAATAATTCTTTTCCCATAATTATTACGACAATGTCTCATTAGAGCGATCTTCGTAGCGGTGGAAAATGACTGAACAATCGCGGTTTATGTTGGTAACCACCCTGTCTCGCCCCTACAGGTGGTTCGCGAGAAACTCGATTTCCACCTTTAAATGTGACATTGTCAAAATAGTTACCAATGTATTAGACTTTATCGGAAACAATTTTATGTCAACTGTTTAGATCGTGATAGAAAATTGGGATTGGGAACTCGTCTCGGCAAAGGCTCCTCCCTATCCCTATCTTTGGTCTCTATCTCTTTATTTCCAATAAAGCTTATTATTGAAACACTTTTCATATTAAAATCATGGCTGAACGAATCCTTGTCATAGATGACCACAAAGAAACCCTCAATCTCGTCGCTGTTATTCTAAAAAGGGAAGGCTACCGCGTTTTTACCGCCAGCTCGGGCAAAGAAGGAATCGCCACCGCAAAACAAGAACTCCCCAATCTCATCTTGCTCGATGTGATGATGCCGGAAATGGATGGGCTAGAGACTTGCCGCCGCATTCGCAAAATCAGTGAAATCAAGCAGGTTCCAGTGATTCTGTTTACCGCCAAAAACCAAGCCGATGAAAAATGGGAAGGGTTTCAGGCCGGAGCCACCGATTACTTGACCAAGCCGACCGATGCGGAAGAACTCAAGAAACGCGTCCGCGCTATTTTAGACCGTGCCCCCCACGCCCCCAGCTCAACCGTTTCCCTTTCAAGCACGCAAACGGCCGCCAAACTCGCCCAAAACGGCGCGAAAAAACAAAGCCCTAAACGCCCCCAACCTCGCCCCCAAATCATCACCTTTATCGGCTCTCGGGGTGGATGTGGCACCACAACGGCCGCGATCAATAGCGCCATGATGCTGTCCCGCACCTACAATACCCTACTGGTCGATCTCGATATGACTCAAGGTCATATCGGGACATACCTGAATCGCAAGGTAACTGGTGGCCTAAACGAGCTGGCTACCAGTAGCGTGGTGAGTATCAGCGCACAGGTTCCCAATGAGGTAATGGGCATCACCGCCCAGCTCCAAATGCTACTCTCCAAACCGAACTTATCTGGAGAACTTCTGACACTCACGAGTGAGCATATTCCCCATTTGGCTGAAGCACTTTTACGCTCCGGCAGTCAGGTCTTGGTCGATGCGGGCTTAGGAGTCACCGACTTAAATCGGCCGCTTTTGGAACGGGCCGATCATCTCGTCATTTGCATAAAGCCGGAACGGATCGCGGTCGCGGCCGCCAAACCGCTGTTGACTTATCTCAATGAAATTATTCTGCCCACCGCTGAAATTCATGTCCTCGTCATCGATTTCGGGCAAGGAACCCCATTGCCAACCAAGGCGGTCGAAACTTACTTGGGCCACAAAATTTCGCACAAAATCACCATACCGCCGCAAAAAATGGCCAACGCCGTCAACAAAGCAAAGCCGCTCGTCATGGTATATCCAGACAGCAGCTTACCCAGTGACTTTACCAAAATGACAGAGCTACTCTTAGAAGTTTAACCAAGTAACGTCCCCATATCGGAAAAAGCCGCAACTTGTCATAGGGCGATCTCACCTGCAAAAATTCGCAACCTTTGTTTGAGGTTTCCCCTATCCCTATCATTCCTCCCTATCCCATCATACCCAATAAAACTCAGTCAAAACACATCCTGTTTACAGAATACAATGTCTCAACACGATCTCGATAAACATATCACGACCGCCGCTCAAATTTTGCGCCAAGCCAAACGTGCTGTCGCCTTAACCGGAGCCGGAATCAGCACCCCATCCGGCATCCCCGATTTTCGCAGTACCGATTCCGGCCTTTGGGAAAAACATGATCCGATGATTGTTGCCTCGCTCTATGGGTTTCAACAACAGCCTGAAGCCTTTTACGATTGGGTCCGGCCGTTGAGCCGCCTCACCGCCGAAGCCGCTCCCAATCCAGCCCACTTCGCCCTACGAGATCTAGAAAAAATGGGGATTCTAAACAGCATCATCACCCAAAACATCGATATCTTACACACCCGTGCCGGCTCTCAAACCGTCTATGAAGTGCATGGTCATATGCGTGAAATGGAATGCCTGAGCTGTGGTGTCACGGCCGATGCCGAACCGGTCATGAAAGCGTTTGTCGATCAGAATCAGCTCCCCCGTTGTACCGCCTGTGGGGCCATCACCAAACCGAAGGTAATTCTCTTCGGTGAACTTTTACCAGCCGAAATCCTGCACGGAGCCCAACAAGCGGCCGCATCTTGTGATGTCATGATCGTGATCGGATCTTCCTTAGAAGTTGCACCGATCAACAGCTTACCCCGTATCGCTCTTCAAAATGGGGCCAAGCTCATTATCATTAATTTCGGCCCCACCCATATCGATTCCGCCGCAGATGTGATTATCCGTGGAGATGTAGCCACAGTATTGCCCAGGATTGTACAATTAGTGCAAAACTAATATCGGTTTGTTACATCTATCTAATCAAGACAAGATCAAACACATTGACTTGCCTCCCAAACATCTAATCACTCAACAACTAATCGCACGTCATGACACCGAATCATACAGGTCTCCTTCTTCCCACAATTAGCCCTGAACATCTACAACATCTTTTGCTTGCCAGCAAAGCGATTAGTTCAACCCTAGATTTACAAGAAACTTTACGCCTTGTCATTCAGATCGCGGCCGAACTTACAAATTCTCAAGTCGCTTCGATTCTACTACTCACCCCAGACAAAGACGCCCTCAATTTCGTCGCCACCAGCGACTCACAATCATTGGTCGGCGTCTCTGTACCGGTCGAAACCAGTATCGCCGGTTGGGTCGTACGCGAAAACAAGCCGCTATTAACTGACAGCGTTGGCGAAGATGACCGCCACTATCATGAAATTCGCCGCACCATCGGCTGGCTCCCAGATTCAATTCTCGCCGTTCCCTTGCGCCACAAGGGGGAAGTCTTTGGCGCACTAGAAGCGGTTAACAAAAAAGATGGGGCACAGTATAGTCAATATGACCTCACACTCGCTCAAGCGTTGGCCTCCCAAGCGGCCGTCGCCATCGCCAATGTCCGCCTCTTCAACCAAACAGATGCCATCGCCGAAGTGATGCATGAACTAAAGACGCCGTTGCTCGCCCTCACCGCCGCGATTGAACTGCTTGACCGAGATATCTCCCCCGATCAGCGCACCACAATCGTCGATATGATGCGCGGCGAAACCCAACGCTTGGTCCAAATGACCCAAGACTTCCTCGAACTGTCTCGCCTAGACTCCGGGCGAGAACAGCTTCACATGGAAAACACCAATCTTCCAGAGCTAATTCTCAGCGCAGTCGAGGCCCAAACGCCTCAAGCGCAACAACAAAACATCTCCATCGGTGTCTTTATCGACAAAGACACCCCCTTACCAGAAATTAAAGCGGACCCGAACCGTTTAAAACAACTCTTGCTCAATCTCATTAGCAATGGCATCAAATACAATCGACCAAACGGCCGGATCGCTATTCGCACCCGCATCGACGGGGCGTCAATCCGCTTGTCAGTCGCAGACACCGGCATCGGGATCGCCCCCGATGACCTCAAACGCCTTTTCGAACGCTTTTATCGCATCCCAACCGCTGATGGCTTCGCTCATCCATCTGAAGGAAGCGGGCTCGGCCTGTCTATCGCCAAACGAATTGTCGAAGCACACGGCGGCCGCATGGAAGTCGAAAGCGAAGTCGGTAAGGGAACCGTATTCCATTGCATCTTACCTATGAAATACAAACCGAAAAATTAAGCATCAAAAACGACACGCTCACAAATGTAAACGGTCTTATTGGATTTGCTCCCCTCCTTCTACAAAAGGTATGCAGGGACTTCTAAAAACTCAAACATCGTTAAACAAGTCAAGGATCATACTTATGTCAACAGAAAAACCTGAACAACGGGAAAAAGTTGTAATTATCGGCTCCGGCCCCGCCGGATTAACCGCCGCCATGTACACCGGCCGTGCCATGCTCAGCCCAGTCGTCATTACCGGCGGTCAACTGGGTGGACAAATCGCTAACTCTAGCGAAGTCGAAAACTACCCCGCCTTCGACGAAGTCGTCAGCGGGCAAGAGCTCATCGACCACATGGTCAAACAGGCCGAAAAATTCGATGCGCGTCTCGACTATGATTTCGTCACCAGCGTTGACTTCTCAACCGGTACCCCCTTTACGGTAGAAACATACGGTAAAAAATATATCGCCGATACCGTTATCGTCACCTCTGGCGCCTCCCCCCGCAAGCTCGGCATCCCTGGCGAAGACAAATTCTGGGGCAAAGGGGTAAGCACCTGTGGCACCTGTGACGGATTCTTCTATCGCGGCCGTAAAGTAGTCGTTATCGGCGGCGGCGACAGCGCTATGGAAGAAGGGCTCTTCCTCACCAAATTCGCCAGCGAAGTCCAAGTCATTCACCGCCGTGACGCCTTACGCGCCGGACCACAGCTACAAAAGCGGGCCTTCGCCAATGAAAAAATGACCTTTACTTGGGACACTGTCGCCGAAGAAGTCCTAGGCGAAGACACCGTAACCGGCGTCCGGTTACGCAATGTCAAAACCAACGAAGTCTCAGAAATCAACACCGACGGCTTCTTCCTCTTTATCGGCCACATCCCCAACAGCCAAATCTTCACCGGCCAACTCGAAACCGACGAAGAAGGGTTTGTCATTGTCGATGAACTCATGCGCACCAGTGTCGAAGGGGTCTTTGCAGCCGGAGAAATTCAAGACGCCATCTACCGCCAAGTCGCCACCTCCGTCGGCCAAGGCTGTGCCGCCGCCATGTCCGCTGAACGCTGGCTAGCGAGCCAAGAATAGCTCTCAGCTCTCCAACCATCAGACAGAAGTTCAACGCCTCGGGCCTGACAAACCACCCAACCGTCAGCACGAAGTTGAACTTCTTACACTTAACAAGCCACCCAACCGCCAGACAGAAGTTCAACTTCTCACCCACAACAAACTCCCCATCACTATGGCCAGAATCCGCTTCCTCATCGCCCAATTCTTCTTCCAATGGGGTGCAACCCACCGTCATTTCGGTATAGCCCATGGCCTCAACAAAGAGTTTGAGCGAGCCGCCTATTATTTCGGCCGTGCCTACACCATCGACCCCACCTTTCGCCAAGCTCGCCTCAACCGCGCCATCATGCTCGGCCGTGAACTCGGCCGTGGCCCCGAAGCCCTAGCCGAATTCGATGCCCTCTTAGCTGAAGACTCCCTCTACATGGAAGCCCGTTTCAATCGGGCCCAACAACGCCAAGAAATGGGAGATTATGCCGGAGCCCTAGCCGACTGGGAACTCTACCTGCTCCACCCCGATGAAAACTACAAAGATCTCGCCGAATCAACCGTTAAGCTACTCCGCGAGGTTTTGTTGCCGCCCAAAAGCTAAAGAGCCCAGCTTCTTTTAATTATCAATCCCCAACCGAGCCGCACGACAATCATCTAGCCCGATCTGAGCATTTTGCCCATTAAATGTCTCTGGACCTGTCGCTTCAAGCACCTGTTGAAACAGCGGCTCCGCTTGATTACACAGCCCCGAATCTAAACGATAGTAAGCAAAGCCAAGCATGTTATAAAACAGCGCATTGGTATCGGTCGGCCCATCATAGGTCGCAATCGCCGCTTCAAGCTCTGGCACGGCCGAATCGTAGTTAAACTGGCGAAAATAGGTCGCACCCAAATGGGCACGCGCCCGAATCATCGCCGGATCAAGCACCACCGCTTCTTCTAAATAGGTCTCCGCTTCAGGGTACTGCCCCGCCAAAAAATACATCCAGCCCAACGCATCATGCGCGTCCGCATTGTTCGGATTCGCATCAATCAAATCCCGAAGCACATTAATCGCTCGCTGCCGATTGTCGGTATAGAAGTAGTTATAGGCCAACGCCAGAGATGCATCGACATAGGCCGCATTGAGCTGCTTCGCCGTTTCATAGCTTTCAATCGCATTTTGATAATACCCTTGGGTTTCATAAACAATTCCGCGATAGTAATGCACAATCGGGTTTTCCGTATTAATCGCCAGTGCCGTATCGATATGATCCTGCGCCTGCGGATAATTATCTCGACTTTGCTGCACAAGTGAGCCAGCTAAATAAGCATAGGCCACTTCATTGTTCGGGTTAATCTGTGTCGCTTGGCGTGAAGTATCAATCGCTCTCTGATATTGCAAATCCGCTTCGCCACGTTCCCCTGTTTCCGCCAAACGTGTGCCGTTCAGCAAATAAGCGGCAGACACGGCCGTTAACACTTCATCATTGTCCGGAGCCAATAAATTGACCCGCTCCGCCCACAACAACGCATCATCCGCATCCCCCTCAAGGGTCAGCAAATTGATCAGCTCAACATAGTAGTTCGGGTTCTCCGCATCAAGCTGAATCGCCGTTTCTAACATCTCAATCGCGCTGCTATATTCACCATCTCGTGTATAAAGCTGCGCCCGTAGCGCATATGAATCGGCCGAAGGGGTCGGTTCCGGTGTTGGTGTCGGAATCACCGCTTCCGTCACCATCTGCCAATTGGCGGTCAAATAGACAAAAATCCCGACCGCAAAAAATGCGCCGATAATCGTCATACAAGAAGGTCCACCACGGCGTGGATAGTTGTTGGGTCTACGATCAATAATCATAAAACTGTTTTGGGGTATACTAACTCGCTTGGCTTTTTGCTGTCATTCAAATCAATCAGCCAAGATGATTTCGTAACTATTCAGCAACCATCTAATTGGATTTGCCCCCCTCCTATCAGGAGGGGGGGGGGGAGGTGGTTCTAAATAAATTTCCCCTCTCCCCCAGCCCCTCTCCCTCAAGGGAGAGAGGAGCCAAGAAAGCGACTAAACAGTTACATCATTTCAAAGATAAATTTATTCTATTGTAGTCTGTTTTCACCTGCTTATTCAATCTAGCCTAGCAAGCTTTTAGATAATCTATCCCAACCACATCACTTATGAATTCCACCCAAAAACAGGACCTCGTCACCTACCTAAGCCAATTCTTAACCGATAATCGACTCAATTTAATCGATCAGGTCATGAATTTACGGACACGTCATATCTCAGTCATGCTGGAAAACATTTATCAGCCACACAACGCCAGCGCCGTCTTACGCTCGGCCGACTGTTTCGGTGTTCAAGACGTTCATATCATCGAGGACACATACGAGTACCGTATCAACCCCGATATCGCCCTAGGTGCCTGGAAATGGATTTCACTCCACCGCCACTGTGAACCAGAAGTCAACAACACGGCCGGTGCCCTCAACCAATTGCGTCAAGATGGCTATAAAATTGTCGCTACCACTCTACGGCCGAATAGCGTCTCGATCCACGATCTCGACATCTCGCAAAAAATGGTCGTTTGCTTCGGCACCGAAGAACACGGACTCAGCCCGCTCGCCCACGACATGGCCGATCAATTTGTCACCATTCCGATGTATGGCTTCACCCAAAGCTATAACATCTCGGTCAGCGCCGCCCTCTGCCTATTTGAACTAACCAAACGTCTGCGCGACTCTGAGGTAAACTGGCAGCTATCGGCCGAAGAGCGGCTCGATCTACTCATCGATTGGTATGTCGGTTCAGCTACAAAAGGGAACGCCCTCGTGCGTCATTTCTGCCGCCAAAACGGACTAGAAATCGAAGAACGCTGGCTCGACCCGCCGGAAGAGGAAGAAGAGGAAGACGCTTAAATGATCAAGCACCCTTCAAACAAAAGACCCTCTTTTTTAGCATCTCTGTAACGATCATAAGAGAGAAGAGGAATCATGAGCGATCAAACGCTCCCCAAACCAAACACCGCCATTTTATGGTATCCCTGTAATTTAGTCGGCTACTTCCGCCTATTTTGGCTATTCGCCACCGTCGGCTTCATCGTATTCATGCAAGCAACCGGCGGTGAGCCCAGTTTTTGGCTACGCTTCTGGCTCGCCATCGGCCTCATCTTCCCCGTCCTCCTCCTCGACATCCTCGACGGTTGGCTCGCACGACGTCTCAACCACACCACAAAATTTGGCGGCGTATTCGAACTCATTATCGATTTGCTGTCCCATACCAGCGTCTGGGTTCTATCCGGCATGGAAATCGCCCCCCTTTTCATCGCCATCGAATGGACCACCGGCATTTTTATCGCCATTTTCACCTTTGTCCCCAATGACTCATGGAAAGTGTTGCTCAAAGAAAAGGGACCTTTGTTCGTCCGTCTCTATTACGCACGGCCGACCGGCATCAATATCCTCAACAACTACGCCAATGCAGCCCATTTCGCCTACCCCATCGCCCTCTTCGTCTTCCAAGAATTTACCGCCATTAATTGGCTTGCTCTACCCGGCCTCATCATTTTTGAGTTGGTCTCGCTATATATGATTTACACCTTTGTCTTGCAAATCCTCATTATGGAAGAACCCAAACAGGAAGAAACAATTTCAGAAACTGTATAATTCAAAAAAATTCAACAACCACCTTAGCCCAGCAACAAAAAAACTGACAACTCGTCCCCCAAAAACGCATTGCCAAGAAAAGCCCCCTTCATGGAAAAAGGGGGGGATGGGCAGGGCTCACAAAACGAAAAACAAAGCCAAATGGAGACAGAAAACCATTCCCCAGATCTAACCCCCTACACCGGCCGTTGGGTCGCCCTTGTCGATAATCAAATCGCCGGTGTCGGCGATACCGGCGTGGCCGCCCGCAACCTCGCCCGCCGCAATCGTCCCAAACGAAAAATAAAGGTCCAATATGTCCCTGACATGAGCGGCGAACCGCTCACCCTATCTCCCCTCTTGGCCGAACTCGCCCACGCCCTCTCTAAACTCAACACCCCCATCTATCTCGTCGGTGGCGCTGTCCGTGACGCCATCCTCGGCCGTGTCAGCCATGACCTAGACTTTGTTGTGCCGGAAAACGGAATAAAAACAGCCTTTCGTCTCGGTGACATCCTCCAACAACCCGCATTCGTGCTCGATCAAGAGCGGGATGTAGGGCGCATTCGCTGGGCCAAGCAGGGGCTTTTCCTCGACATCTCGACTTTTCGTGGCCCCAGCTTAACGGCCGATCTTTCTGATCGGGACATCACCTTTAACGCGATGGCCATCCCCGCGCTGGCCCAAACCACGGCCGAAGTCATCGATCCGCTCGACGGCATGACCGATCTAGCAGACAAAAAAATCGCCATCACCCACCCCCACGCCCTATCAGACGACCCGATCCGCGCTCTACGCGCCATCCGTATGATGGTCCGCTATGAAGGGTCGCTCACCCCCGAAACCGCCACGGCCGTGCGGGAAGCCCTCCCCCTGTTAAACCAAGTATCGGCCGAGCGCCAGCGGGACGAACTGCTTAACCTACTCACCGATGCCCCAGAAATCGCCCTCAAAAAGCTATATGAGCTTGCCGGACTAGATAAAGTCCTGCCCCGCATCGCCGCTCTCGCCCCGATCGAACAAAGCAAACCCCACCATGAAAATGTTCTCTTTCATACCTTTAGCATTCTGCGCTGGCTCCCTACGGTGTTAGATCAGCATCTCCACTCTAACCAAGCCCCCTTTGCTACCAAACTACGCGCACACCTCGCCCGCCCGGTCACCGGCATGGTCACCGGCCTCGACCTGCTTCGCCTTGCAGCCCTCTATCACGATGTCGGCAAAGCGGACACCCAAACTATCGAGGAAAACGGCCGTATCCGCTTTTTCGATCACGACACAGTCGGCGCAACCATCACCGAAGAACGATTAACCGAATTCCGCTTTAGCCGTGAAGCGGTCACCCACGTAACCAGCATCGTCCACGGCCACATGCGGCCGCTTCTGCTCGCCACCAGCGACACCGTCTCCGTCAAAGCACGCCACCGCTTCTTTCGCCGCTACGGCCATGCCGGTCTCGATATCTGCCTCATCTCTCTCGCCGATCACCTAGCCACCTACAATGGCATCAGCGACGACACCAGCTGGGCCAAAATCAATACCATCGTCACCGATCTGCTCGCCCACTACTATCAATTCGAAGACCCCGCCATACAGGTCGCCCCCTTCTTAAACGGCCGTGACATCATGGAAATCCTTGGCTCCAGCGGCGGTCCCCAAATCGGCAAGCTCCTCCGTCTCCTCCGCGAATCCCAAATCGCTGGCGACATCAAAACCAAAGACGAAGCGATCCACTTCATCCAACAATCATCCCCAATCCCATAACCGCCACCCGTAGGGGCAAAAAGAATGCGCCATCCCAATCGAATCGCGCACCACACCAAACCGGTTATTCTTTTTGCCCCTGTCGTGGCGCGCCAAACCCAGCATCCTTAATTTAACACGCACGTAGGGGAATGAAGACAAGTTGTTTATCTGTCATCAGGAATGTGTAGCTCCCATTAGACATCTTTCTATTGTTGCAACGTCGTCACGGCCGGCAACCGATTCAACATCACCAACCCGATCGGCAATCCGATAATGGTCAAGCAAAGCAAAAAGCCGACAATCGACCACACCAAACTCAGCCACCAGCCGATCAATACAAAATAAATAGCACGCACCACAAACGGCCGTTGCGCTGTCGCCACATAGCGACGACCGGTCCCCCCTTCATCTACATACACCCCACTCCGCGCCTTGAGTGTCAACACCTGTGGCACCAAATCGATCATCATTAACCCCAGCGGCAACCCGATAATCGTCAGATTGAGCACCCACGCGACCAAAATCCACACCGCCGTGATCTCCCAACCAAAAACAAAGAACCAAATCGCCCGCAAGATAAAAGGAAGTTCTTTCACTCTCTCACTGTTTTTCATATTTATCCTATTTTTTGTCATTAATTATCATCACTTCATTGCAAAAAGAAATAAATGAGTCATTTTTTCATACTGTTATCTGAATTACACTACGCCTGTTCAGCAATGAGGTTGCAAAAAGAATAAAGCAAAATGTCATCAGACAAAAGGTAAATGGAAAAAACTTTCATTTCACCAACACGCCCGATCATTGCCATATTAATTTAGCGGACGCTTCGGGCATGTCCACAGTCACACACATTAAATTTTAGGAGATCAAATGGCTACCGAATCCCCCAAACCGGGGCGTCCCAATCGTAACGAGCAACTGAGTGAAATTAGCGCACAATCGCAAACGGCCGTCACCCAAGTCGCTGACAGTCTCGATGCACTCAGTACCCAAAGCGACCGCGCCAGCAGCCTACTCGGCCTCGGCCGTCGCATCTGGGTCCCTGCAGATGAAGTTCATGTCGTTGTCGGTCATGGTGTTCATATCACTCGTAGCTCTGACAATATGCAGGTTTATGGGCAGAGTGCCGGACAAACATCGCGCTATTGGTTAAATCCACGCACCCAAGTCATCAAACTCAAAACGATCAGCTTTACCGTTCCTCTCGTGGGCTCTTTAGGTCAAGGTGTCGATGCACTCGACAGCCAAAACGTCAGCTTCAAAGTTTGGGCACACGCAGTGGCTCAGTTAAACCCCGAAAAAGCGGAAATCGCCGCTCGACGCATCGGACAAGATACACAAGGACTCTTGCGGACCATCACCCAAGTGGCGATGTCTCAATTAATTAGTGCGGCCGCCCAGATGGAACTACGCAACATCATCGCGAATCGCCAAAAGCTAGCAACGAGTGCCTTTGGCAATGTCAATGATGCGCTAAACGAACTTGGCTATAACTTGTCCGTTCTCACCGTGACCCAACTAGCCGGTCAAGCGTACGACAAGTTAGTGCAAATGGCTGACGCCAAAGTCACCACCACAGCCACAATCGACATTAACAAACAAGAGCTGGCTGAACAGGAAAGCAATGAAGAGCGTACCCAAAAATCTAATCGCTTAGAAGCTGAAACCGAACAGTTCAAAGCGAACACCGAAGCGGAAACGACTGAAAAATTGGTCGCCACGGCACGCGCCAAGCAAAAAGCGATGCTCGAAAAGGTCGGCTTGGACAAAGCGCTCGCTGCGGCCGAAGCGGAAAGTGCGGCCGCTCTAAAAGAGAAAGAAACGACCTATGAAGCTAGTATCCGCGCCCTAGAAGCGGAACGAAATGCCGAAATCGAACTCGCCCGCAGTTTAGCCGAAGCGAAACGACTGGCGGCCGAGCAAGAAAAGCAAATCGAACGGGACGCAGCCCTCACTCAGGCGGAAGCGGAACGGCTCCGTAAACTCGAGCTAGAAGCGGCCGAACGTGCCAAAGAAGTCGCCTTAGTCAAGGAAAAAGAAACGGCCGAGGCATACGCCCTCCAAGCGGAAGCGGAAGCGAAGGCGCTCGAAATCAAAACCGATTCTGAAACCAAAGCGGCGATGGCCCGCGCCCAAGCGGAAGCACTCTCGACCGAGCAGTTGGCCCAAGCGGCTAAAACCCGCGCCGAAGCGACCCGCGCCGAAGCGGCCGCCGCCGGTCTTGCGGAAGCGGAAGTCGAAGAAGCGAATATCTTGCTTTCAGAAAAACGGGTTGAAGTCAATCGCGCTCAAGGGTTGGCCGAAGCGGAAATCGCCAAAGCACTTGCCGTCGCCGAAGCGGAAAAAATGCGTCAGATTCGCGATGTCGAAATCAAAGCGCAACAAGCACTCGCAGATCTATATGAGCAAGCTCCCGTTTTGGTGGAACTCGAACAGATCCGCATGACCCACGCTCATGAAGAACGCATCGCCCAAATCCAAGCGGAAGCCAATCTGCGTGCCATCGAAGCGATCGCCCCAGGAGTCAAGATCAATATGATCGGCAATAGCGGGCAAATGGGTGATGTCATTAGCCAAATCATGAATTTGGCCCACGGGGCCAATCTAGTCAGTGAAGAAATTCCAGCCGTCGGCCGTCTTCTTGGTACGGTCGAAACCGCACCATCCCAACTAGAAAGTGAGTTAACCGGTGCTTATCAGCACCTCCAACCTCATTTCACAACTCTTCAACCCTATGTCAAACAAATGGTTGAAGAGATGAATCCCCGAATCTTTGGTGGCCTGACATTGGCCAACTTAGCGGACAAACTGACACCTGTCGTTGCCGGAAACAAAGATGTCATGACCGCCCTAAATGAGATTCAACAAGATTCTAGTTTTAATGTGATCGGCAATTTACCGGTCCGTTCTATTCTCGGCTTGCTCGGTATCGGCAACACCACATCGACGCTTCAAGCTAAAGCGGAAGTAGTTACATCCACCACCTGAGAGGCGTGTAGATAACGCACACACACACACACACACACACAACTGTGGGGCGGCCGTAGATAACCATCTACGGCCGTTTTCGCTTTCTACACATCCCCACACGAAGCAAGCCACACGTTTCATCAATAGCGACATAGAACGACTTCCCTATTAGGCAGTACTATTTCTCCACCGAAAAATCGATTCTCTAACCAAATCCGAACCTTTTTACCCCGCTCTGTAAGGTAAAATATAAGTGATCCAAATCAATTCTAGTTCATAACGCATTAAAGGTATTTGGTAAGCAACCACACCTACAATCTCTCATATTCCTAATACCGCAATCTGTCAGGCAGAAGTTGAGCTTCTGACAGAACAACAATCTCAATCCCCTCAACAACAACTACATTCATTTAGGAGAGACCAATGAAAACAAAGTTTCGCATACTTGTTGCCTTAAGCGCCCTCTTTGGCCTATTCACCGCAGTCGCCATCAGCCAAGCGGCCGTCGAGCAAGTCAATATCTGGACATTAAGCCCCAACCCACAATTGGTGAATGGGACCTTAACCACCGATATCAGCTTTTCAATTAATGATGCTGACACCACCCACCGCTTTTGTATCGAAGGGCCGAGCCACGCAGCCGATACCGATACCAATTTCCACACTTCTTTTCCCGCCAGCATTCTGCTGACCGGATCGCAAGGGTTTTCATCTGAAATCGTCACCTTTAATCGGCAAGATTTGACCACAAGCCAAACCGACTGCGCCGGTGGGGATACAGATGCCTATGTCGTCCTCTACTCAGGAACAGCAACCTTGCCGACCTCAGTCAACACAACGTACAACACCGTGACCGGCTCCGACATTAATTTGAGCGGTGCCAACGCCACAGCCGATACCGGCAACTGGCTCTTAGTCGTCGAAGAAGCAACCGGTTCACCAGATGCCTTAACCACATCCGTTGAATTGATCGACGCCCCCGACACCATCTATGCCTCTGATTCACCCACCTGTTTGGGCTTGGGTATCGCCGGTGTTTCTTGTTTCCAAGCGTTAAACACAGCCGAAGATGAAGCGGTCGCTGCCGGGGCAGACACCCTTGTCATTGTCGGTGACTTAACCGTTGATGCCTCGACGGAAGCAACCACGGTGGACACGTCAATCACCACATTACGTGGCACCAATAGCGGCCGTATTCTGGCGACAAACTGCACCGACGAAAACATCCTATCCGTCGGGGGCACCGATCAACCGATCGCCATTAGCGATTTAGAAATTGATGGTTCTGCCTGTACCGGTCGCGCTACCGGTATTAGCACTGGTGGTAGCCCAACGATCAACAATATTACCATCAGTGGCTTTAGCTCAGGCGATGGGATTCGCTTCATAGGAGGTAGTTCAAGTGGCACGATTAGCTACAGTGAGTTTTCCAACAACAGAATTGGCATTCACGTTAACGGCCTTGCTAGAACCCTAAATATCGGAACCAGTGCCAGTGATGGCAATACACTGACCAACAATACAACCGGTATCGATATCCAGTCGAATAACGTATCAATCAAAGGCAATACCATCACGGGTGGCAACCAAGGGATTTCATTATCACTAACCATAGTCGGCCCCATGGTAGGCAATACAGTCACAGGCGCAAGCGGAAACCAGATTAACTGTAACGGCTCAGCCACAACAGGAGCGGCCGGTAACTATTTAGGCGGCATCAGCCCCACCTCTGGTAGCGATTGTGGCGACGTAGCCCAACAAATCGGTAGTGCCATCAGTGGTTGGGTCGAAGGAAGCGCCTTTGGTGATGTTTCCGTCACCGGCGCAACCGGCGATGTATTCATCTATCAATTGGCTGACGACCCATACACCTATGGGGAAGGGATGAGCGACCTCGCCGGTTTCTATGCCGTCTACAGTGAAAACGATAATGGCACGGTTGTCCACGGTGGTTCAGGTGGCACCCAAGCAAAAATGCCATTCGACGCCACCGGCTGCGCCCCTATGACCCCCGATTGCTGGGGTGGCGCAGGGGACACCCGCGCAGTTAGCGTGGCTCAAACCGGCAGCGGCTACTACGCCCTCGGCAACACCGACCCAGCGGCCGTCACCCTTTCCGGCTCAGGCATCAGCACAGACAACAGCATCATCGTTGTGGTTGCGGTCATGACCTTACTCCTCTCAGCAACCGGCTTCTACCTCTTCAATCGTAAAGAAGCCTAACCTTTTTCAGGATTAGCGAACTTGGGGATTGTGTGATGTTTTGGCATCACACAATCCCCTTTTTTAATTCGCACAAACCCCAGACCCCAAGGGTTTCAGTAGCAACCAAGTTAACATAGCTCGCATCCAAAACCCTTCGGGTCTAGAACCGCAGAACCCACTCTCGTCCCACCACCACGGCCGTTTGGCTCACCCATTTCTCTCATCCACCCATACCGCATCCCCTTCTCAGCCAGATCAATAATCACCTGTTATCTCGCGGGCGCACAATATGACAACCCAGTCGTTACCCGCGCATCAATACGGGGTTCGCATCCTGTCCGCCCCCACGTGGTCGATCAACAGTAAAACGATTATAATTTGCCACAACCCTTTAAGAATTTCTCCCTACTCCCACACAACTACCAACTATCAATCACAAAACCGATATGACTTTTAACGAAATCGTTCTCAAATTACTTGAATTCTGGAAAGAACAAGGCTGTCTGGTCTGGCAACCACACAACGTCCAAGTGGGCGCGGGAACCATGAACCCCGGCACCGTCTTGCGCGTGTTGGGGCCAGAGCCATGGAACATCGTCTATGTCGAACCCAGCGTCCGGCCGGACGACGGCCGGTTCGGAGATAACCCCAACCGCGTCCAACAGCACCACCAGCTTCAAGTCATCCTACAGCCAGATCCCGGCAACCCACAAGAACTGTACCTCAAATCGCTAGAAGCGATCGGGATCGACCGCACCCAACACGACATTCGCTTTGTCGAAGACAACTGGGAAAGCCCAGCCCTTGGTGCGTGGGGACTCGGCTGGGAAGTTTGGCTCGATGGACAAGAAATCACCCAATTTACTTACTTCCAACAAGCGGGTAGCCACGACCTTGATCCGGTCGCCGTAGAAATCACCTATGGTCTTGACCGTATCATTTCTACCGTGCAAGGAGTCGATAGCATTTGGGACATCGATTTCGGCGCGAACGTTAGCTAAACCAAGTCTTTCTTCAAACTGAAATCGAACAGTGCGAATACTATTTCAACGTGGCCGATGTCGATGTGCTACGCAATATCTATGATGCCTACGAACGGGAAGCCGGCCGTTGCTTAGAAGCGGGCTTGGTCGCCCCCGCCCACGACTACAACCTCAAATGTTCACACATCTTCAACGTGCTAGATACCCGTGGGGCGATCGGTGTGACCGATCGGGCCGTTTTCTTCCGCCGTATGCGCAATATGGCGCGCAATGTGTCTAAAACATATTTGGCTCAGCGCGAAGAAATGGGGTATCCGCTCAAAGATACACCCAGCTGGGTAGCACAACCGCTCCAAAAAGCGGGTGCAATCACCATCACCAATGAAGGGGACTCAGCCCAGACCTTTGTCCTCGAAATCGGGAGTGAAGAGCTACCCGCACAAGATGTACCGAGCGCAATCAAACAGCTTAAAGTCAGCATCCCCGCTCTACTTAAAGACCTTCGCTTGGGCTATGACACAATCAATGTGTATGGCACCCCGCGCCGCTTATCGGTCATCGTGGATGGCTTGGCTCCACGCCAAACAGATCTCGAAAGCGAAGTGAAGGGACCACCGGCCGATCGCGCTTTTGACGCAGATGGCAACCCGACCAAAGCGGCCATCGGTTTCGCTCGTGGCAAAGGGATCGACGTATCCGCTTTGCGGGTGAAAGAAGATGGCAAACGTAAATACGTGGTCGCTACCGTATTCGAAAAGGGGCAACCGACACAAGAAGTGCTCGCGGCCGCATTGGCCGGAATCGTGTCTGGCATCAAATTCCCGAAATCGATGCGTTGGAACGCCAGCAACACCGCTTATAGTCGCCCCTTGCGCTGGTTCGTCGCCCTATACGGGGCTGATATTGTGCCATTCGATTATGCAGGTGTCGCCAGCGGCCGTGTCAGCCGTGGCTTACGCCCCGACAGTTCTCCCGCGATCAACATCGCCAATGCGGCCGACTATGCCACACAAATGGCTAGCCACAACATCGTTATCGATCCCGCCAAACGGCGCGAAATGATCACGGCCGCCGCCAAAGAAGCGGCCGCCGCTAAAGATGGGACCATCCCCGAAAACGAAGGGTTACTCGCCGAAGTCACCCACCTCATCGAACAACCGACCCCCTTTGTCGGCCAGTTCGAAGAAAAATATTTACGCCTCCCAGACGAAGTGCTGGTCGCGGTGATGCGCAAACATCAACGCTACTTCCCAGTCTATGGTGTCGATGGCAACCTCCTCCCCTACTTTATCGGGGTGCGGAACGGGGGTAGTGACCATCTCGACATGGTTGTTCATGGGAACGAGCAGGTCATTCGGGCCCGTTTCTCGGACGCCGAATTTTTCTATGGCAAAGATGGCGAAAGCAAGTTAGCCGATTTCTTGCCTAACCTTGAAAAATTAACCTTCCAAGTCGATCTCGGCTCGATGCTGGACAAGAATCGCCGTTTAGAAAAACTGGTCCCCACCGTTGGCAATATGCTCAGTTTAGATGAGGAGCAAACGGCCGTGGCCAACCGCGCCGCCGCGCTCGCCAAAGCGGACCTCGGCTCTAATATGGTTGTTGAAATGACTTCACTCCAAGGGGTAATGGGAGGGCACTACGCCAAAATGAGTGGTGAAAGTGACGCCATCGCCCAAGTCATCGCAGAACAATATGATGCGGTCAGCAGTACCCCAGCCAGTATGGCCCTCGCCATTGCGGATCGTTTAGACAGTCTAACCGGTCTATTCGCGGCCGGACTCGCTCCCAAAGGGTCCAATGACCCGTTCGCGCTACGTCGCGCAGCGATCCATATTATTGAAAACCTGTTGGCCAATAAAACCCACATCGATTTGCGTGAAGGGATCAAAGCGGCCGCCACGCTCTTGCCGGACAATGTCACGGCCGACTTCCCGCAACGCACACAAACGCTCGACTTTATCAAAGATCGCTTGAGCGTCATGTTGCAAGAAGAAGGGTATCGCCCAACCTTGGTCCGCGCCGTGCTCAGTGAACAGGCTCACGACCCCTATGGTGCGGCGATTTCAACTGCGGCACTCGCACAAGCCAGCGAAGCGGCCGATTGGGAACAAATTCTCGATGCCTATGCCCGCTGTGTGCGGATCACCCGCAAGCTCGATACGATGCTGGCTCTCCGGCCGGATGATTTCAAATCGACAGCCGAACAATCCCTCTATCAAGCATATCAAGATGCGGCCGCGCTCAACGATGGGCTTGTAGATGGTTTAATCACTCAGCTTCGCGCGCTCACCCCCGCCATTACCCGCTTCTTCGATGATGTGCTGGTCATGGATGAAGATGAGCAAGTTCGCAACAATCGTCTTGCCTTATTGCAAGCGATCTCCTCGCTAGCGGCCGGTATTGCTGACCTATCAGAGTTAGAAGGGTTCTAAAAGCGACGCTCGCGGTAGGTAGAATCAGTGATAGCAGGTCTGTGACCAGAACAATTGTAAAAACAAACCGGCCGTTTGCGGGACAAACGGCCGGTTTGTTTTTACATAGTATGAAAGCAAATTCTGCGATTCCAGACCCGAAGGGTTTTGGATGCGAGCTGTGCTGGGTTGAATACAACTGAAACCCTTAGGGTCTTTGGCGCAGTGTTCCACGAACAGTCTGCGGCCGGTCAAACCCCATTAAAAACCGAAACCGACCTCGATTGGCAAAATTCACAGTCACTCATAGCCTCTCAATCAATCCCTTTGCGCAGCCCCCGCACGACCGATATTCTGTGAAAGAACATAGGCGGAAACCGCTAGCACCAACGATAAAACAAAACCGATCACAGACACCAGCAAGTAGCCACCAAAGTGGAATACATATCCCACAGAAAAACTAGCCAAGCCGGCCGTCAGGGCCACAATCCCTTCAGTCAGCCCTTGCACACGCGCCCGTTCTTCCGCCGCCAACGCATCTGAGAGTAAGGAAGAACCCGCGACAAAACCGAAATTCCAGCCTAGCCCGAGCATAAACAACGCCAGCCCCAGAATCGGAACCTGTAGCGACAGTGGCGCAAGAATGCAAGATAAAATTAAAATCGCCGCCCCTGCATACACAATAGTAATCCGGCCGTATCGATCAATCAGCCAGCCGGTAAACCATGAAAGACCGAACATCCCCAACGTATGGGCCATAATCACCCCTGAAATCGCCTGGGTCCCATGATGATGGTGATCCATGTGCAACGGAGTAATTACCATCAGGAACCCCATCACAAAATAGCTAAGAATCATCGACAACAATGCCAACTGAACTTTGGGATTGGCGAAAATATCGCTCAACAGCCGCCCTTCTTTTAAGTTCTCAACGCTATCCGGATCGTTCGCACTTTCTTGCTCAGCCACCACACGCGCCAGCTCTTGGGGCTCTGGCCGTAAAAAGAGAAAGGTCACGAACGACCCAAACACCATCGCAATCGCCGCAAACCCGAACGGCCCCGCAGGTCCAGCCACCCCCAACTGCTCAGCAAACGCAGCACTCGGGGTCACCAAAAGAGGGCCACAGATCGCCCCCACTGTTCCGGCAAACACAATAAACCCGATCACTTTCGCTCGCTGTGCCAACGGAAAGACCTCTGCCGCGATATAACGGCTTTGATCACCGGCCGCCCGCGCCATACCGATCATAAATGAGCCGGTCAGAAACAAGATAAAGCTACCTTGCGAAATGCCGAATATCGCCACCAACGCCCCAAAAATGGCCACGCTATAGCCGAAACTCAGCGCAAAACGGCGTCCCAACGCATCCATCATCAGACCTAGGGGGTACGCAAATGCAGCCCGGCCGATCAAGGTCAGCGTTTGCGGCAAACCGGCCGATGTTCCACTGCCACTTAAGTCAGTCGCAATAATAGGTGATAACGTAAACGCCGCAATCGTACTCGCCGAGAAAAAACTCTGGGCGATAAACAAAATAACCGCGATACGGTTTTGGGGCAATTTCATGTCGAATAGCTGTCTTACAGGTTTAGAGAACTCTTTCATACCGGAACTGTAACAAAAAACAAAGGAATGACGATGTTCAATCTGCTCTGCCACTAAGAGCCAATTAGGTATATGTAGGGGTGGGATAAGCGGGGAAAATCACTTGAAATCGGGATTCAATTCAGCTACCCGCTTGTCTCACCCGAGGACTAGAGAGGGTGGCAGGGCAATCGCATTCTAAATCAAATCGATAGTAAAGCGGACTATTTTCACCATGACA
>WTJY01000151.1 GCA_011524645.1 Anaerolineales bacterium
CACTAGTATTTTTGTGTAGATTCTTATTTCTCTCTTCGTACAACAAGAGGTTCGGAGAGAGTTCTTAACTCTTCTTGTGGCCCCGCTCGATTTTATGTTGGAGAGAGTGTAAAGTAAGTCGTTTTAGATTAACCGCTACTATGGACTTGCCTGTTTCGTCCACATGAATCAAATAATATGCAGAAAGTAATATCTATATTTAGCTATGAAGTCATGTCGATTGGTTCTTTGATGTCTCAATCACGAGTCCTTTTACAATTGTTAGTTGATGACCTAACAAAGGTGATGCATGAAGTTCCCGAGGATTTCGAAAATGGGCTCCTGCAGCTACGAAATCAATTTTCGGATGCTTTTGCTTGGTATGGCGAAATACCTTATAGACATCTTTCATGGATAGATCAACAACAGTTTGGCTTAGAATCAATCAAACGTTTGCAAATTTTATTAGAAAACACGCTCCAGTATTTACATAAATCGCTCAGGCACCATGCGCTAGGTCCCTATGAAGTTCAAGAATTGATAATTGAAACAATAGAGATATTTGAGGCTTATACAGAAAAGGCTGAACAATATCGATACATACTGGCTGATGGTGCAATGGATTATATTATGGCAACGTGGTTGGCCAATATTGTTAAGAAACAGGAATCTATTTACACGCTGTATGACCAAATTGAAATTGGTGACATGGTATCTATTTCTGTTGAAAAAAGGTATCAACAACCAATTAATCAAACAACAGAATCGAATATTTCTTACCAGCTAAATCACACCAGTAGCAACTTAGATTGGGAGCGAGAAAAGGCTCAGATTGAAAAATATCCTTTTCGGAATGATATTCGGGATGTTTTGCATTTTACAACAAAGGATCAGTGGGCTGCATGGTATAAATTGTCAACTTGTGAAAATAGTAGTGACGTTGATAATTATATGCGCTCCTTGGCTCCAGAAGGTATGGTTTATATTTCTGCAGGGTCTTTCTTGATGGGATTTAATATGCAAGAAGCGAAGGACGCATTGCATGAATATAAAAAGAACCCTGCAGATGAAAGTGTCGACAATATGAAATCACACCTTCGCTATATCGAAGAATGTCGTGGGCAAGCTCGTGTCAATCTGTGTGGTTACTATATTGATCGTACCCCTGTGACAAACCGAGACTATCAAAAGTTTGTTGCTGCTGATGGATATACAATGACAGGTCACTGGGCCCCGGTCGGATTGTGGAGAGTCGCCCAATTGCAAAATCTTGTATACGGACCGGTAAAAAACCAACATAAATGGGTAGATGAAGAAATGGACTATCCCGTTACCGGTATTACGTGGTATGAAGCAATGGCTTATGCTCATTGGGCTGGCAAAGCCTTGCCAAGCGAAGCGCATTGGGAGAAAGCGGCTTGTTGGGATCCTGTTGCTCAATGCCGATATACGTATCCTTGGGGAAATCAGTTCGATTCATCACGCTGTCATAATCAAAAAGAAACAGTAGATGTAGGTAGTTATTCGCCATCTGGAGATAGCCCATATGGTGTAGTTGATATGGTTGGAAATGTCGCAGAGTGGTGTACAACATGTTGGGGGGATGGTTTTTTTGGATCAGGAGAGTTTGTGAGCCCTTATCATGCACACGACGGCCGAGAAAACATACATCATCCGCAAAAAACACATCGGATCGTCAAAGGGGGCGGGCTAAGTTTTCATCAAAAACTATATTCAATCGCCCTGCGCTCTGGCTTTCGGACACCGATGTCTCCTGCAAATTTGAGTCGGGAAATCGGTTTTCGTTGCATTGTGCCACGTGTGTTTCCTGCTTAATTCGGGCTTTATGCTGCATAGTGGACAGCGAACTTATACACAACAACAGATTCGGAGAATAAACATGACAACACTCAGCAAAAATCTATTTGTTTTTGGCGGATGCCTTTGTGCATTTGGTCTTATGGGCTATTTTGGTCTAGTTGGTGAAACTGGATCCGGCCGCGGCCGGACGCGCATCGGCTATGCTGTTTTTAACAGCATGGCTGATTCCTTCGGTTCAGCACAAGAGGCCGGTCTATTTATCGTTTTTA
>WTJY01000142.1:0-4359 GCA_011524645.1 Anaerolineales bacterium
GAAGAGATACAGAGACAGAGACAGAGACAGAGAAGAGAGACAGAGACAGAGAAGAGAGACATAAAATAGAGGCAGAGTGAGGAGGGAGGGGGTGTAGGGGGAAAAAGGATGGATAGAAGGATGGGGGGATTCAAAATGTGTTGACTCCCATCCTTTTTACCCGCTAGAAATCACGTGGATGAAGCTTATTTTTGAACTGGCCGTTTGTTCCGGCCGCCTGGGCGGGGGCGGTTTTTGCGGTTGAGTTTGCGTGATTGACCGCTACCGTTTTGTTTGCTTTTATTGTTTTGTCCGGCCGGTTTTTGACCTTGCTTATTGGCTGGCCAAGGGTTTTCGGGGTCAAAATCTTCATAATCGAAGCCATCTAGGGTGCGGGTTTCGATTTTTTGTTTTAAGACCCGTTCGATCCGCCGGAGCATCGCGACATCGTCCGGTGTGGTGAAGGTGAAAGCTGCGCCGTTTTGTGCGGCACGGCCGGTACGGCCGATGCGATGGGTGTATGCATCGACGGTGTCTGGCATATCGAAATTGATGACATGGGTAATGTCTGAAACATCGATCCCGCGCGCCGCGATGTCGGTGGCGATGAGGATGTCATATTTCCCTTTGCGGAACCCTTCCATGGCGGCCGTGCGTTGATTTTGGCTCATGTTGCCTTGGAGTGCGGTCGCTTTGTACCCTTTCTTGCTTAAATCCCGAGCGAGGTTACGCGCTTTGTACTTGGTGCGAGTAAAGATGAGCAAACGGCCGAAGCTGAGATCGGGTAAGAGTGCCCGTAATAGTTTGTTTTTGAGCGGCTTGACGCAGGGATAAATCGAATGGGACACCGTTTTGGCAGGGGCGATCATGCCGATTTTGATCGTTTCTGGATCGTTGAGATGTTCATCCGCTAATTGACGGATGTCATTTGGCATGGTGGCGGAGAAAAAGAGGGTTTGGTCCCGCTGGGGTACCCGTTGGATAATGCGACGGATATCGGGGAGGAAGCCCATGTCAAACATGCGGTCCGCTTCATCTAAGATTAGGACTTCGACTTTGGAGAGGTCGATTCTTTTTTCGTTATGTAGATCGAGAAGACGGCCGGGGCAAGCTACAACCAATTCCACCCCTTTTTTAAGGGCATCGATTTGCGGTCTTTTGCCGACACCACCATAGATGGCGATGCTGCGAATTTTTGTTTTTTTGCTGAGTGTGCGTGCTTGTTCATGGATTTGGTCGGCTAATTCCCGGGTGGGGGCGATGACCAAAGCTCGAATTTGACGGAGTGGTCCGTGACAGAGCCGTTGCAGGGTGGGGAGAAGAAAGGCGGCCGTTTTACCGGTGCCGGTTTGGGCTAAACCGAGAACATCGCGACCGTTTAGAGCCGAGGGAATCGCTTTTTCTTGGATTGGGGTGGGGTTAGTAAACCCCATGTTGTTGATCGCGGCCAATAGGCGCGGATCGAGCTTTAATTGATCAAAGGTCATAAATTTGTGTTTGTTTTGGGTTGAAATGTTGCGGAAGCGTGGCCCCGAAGGACGATGATAACAGGTTTGGGGAGCCGGTGTCAAAAAGTGACGGATGACGGGTGTGTGGATTTTGTGTTGATTGGTTCTGCAATTCTGCCCCCTAACGGCCAAAACCCCTTTAGAAAAGCGAGTTGCCGTAGGCGGCGAGCGTTTTGCCCCATTTTGGGCAAAACAAAAAGCGTCAACAAAAAATCCACGCACCCACGAATGACGAGTGACGAATGACGAGTTTTAGAAGACTTTTACAGCTTTTTGTGGCCGTCTAGGGCAAAACAAGCTATTCTGTTGATGAAGAGTATGCTTGCATATTTCAACCATTTACCACGTACAGGAGCGTTAAGATGCTAAGTGATTTTGTGACTCAAAAACTAACCCGTTTGTTTCATTTGCTCGATACAAACAAGAATGGGGTATTGGAACAGGCTGACTATGATCGGGCGATACGGAATTTGGCGGCCGCTTATGATGTCAAGCCGGGAAGCGCTGCGTTTACGTCATTGCGCCAGAAAGCACTGGTGCTTTGGGAAGATGTGGCCGATAAAGATCGGAGTGGAGACGGCCGGATCCCATTAGAAGATTGGTTGGTGGCACACGATAAATTACATGGGCCGGATCGTGCGGAAGAGTTTAAGGACCATTTGGCGGAACGGGCGATGGCGACCTTTGAATTGATGGACCCAGATGGGAATAGTCGAATTTTGCTGGAGGATTTACAGGCTTATGTCCAAGCGCGATTTGGTTTGAGTGAAGCCCCTTGGGTGGCTGAAGCGTTTTCGCGGATGGATGTGGATGGGAATGGTTTTTTGACCTTCGCTGAAGCGATTCGGATGGAAATTGAATACCATTTCTCTGAAGACCCGAAAGATGCGGGGAATTATTTATACGGCGCGCAGTTGTAAAGAACGCGAAATCCACGAATTTGAGTAGTCGGCAGAAACTATTTTGGCTATTTATGCTTTTCAAGGCGCTGCGGATTCAGGCGGTTTTGCTCCCCTCTCACTTGAGGGAGAGGGGCTGGGGGAGAGGGGTAATCCACCTCCCCCAGCCCCTTGTAGGAGGGGAGTAAATCCAAACAGTTGATTAGTTTGGCGAAGGTATTGTATTAAGAGCCACTATTTTTATATGTCACAACGAACTCGGGGGGGGGACAAACTCAATACCCTTCTTTGTCTAATCAATTCTTGCCGACTACTTATATTCGTCCAATAAATGTTTTACCTAACCTGTGTAAGATTTGATATGATTAACCAGTCATGATCATATCTATATGCCAAAGCAGGATGGTAAAATTTTTATGTCAAAACTTTTGCAGCAACAAGGAAAGATGATTGATGTCGGAGACATCGCTCCTGATTTTATATTGACCGACAATATGGGGATATCGCGGTCATTGTTAGATACGGCGGCCGAACAATATGTTGTGTTGGTCTTTTATCGTGGTGATTGGTGCCCCTATTGCCAATTGCAAATGCGCGAATTGGGCAAGAGTATGGCCCAGTTTGATGAGAAAGGTGGGGTATTGTGGGGGATATCGCCGCAAAAGCACGAAATTAATCAAGCGTTTGCAGAGAAGCGTGAGATTCCGTTCCCCATTGTGTGGGATGAAGGACAGCAGGTGATTAGCGAGTGGGGGTTGATTCATGAACTTGATCCGCATCAGTCAGAAATCCCCTATCCTACGACCTATATTATCGGGGCAGGGAATCAGGTTGTTTGGCGGCATATAGCGGATGATCATATCGGGAACCGGCCACAAACGTCTGAGATTTTGGCCGCTTTGCCAGCGCGATCATAGTTGGTGGGGAAGCTGTGTGATTTGGTGGCCGGTGATGCGATTATTGTCGGCCCCATAGGTAAATTCGGCCGCAAACCGGCGGCCGCTTAAAAGATGGGGGAGCCAATATTGCGCATCGTCCCACATTTTTTCATAGGGGATTTGATGATAGGGGAGCCAGCACGGCCGAATTTCTTCACTTTCCTTGGCTGTGCCTTGCCAATGCGTGGCGGTAAACACGTATGCGGTTTGGGTCCATTCGGGGCGATGGGGAAACCAAAATGAGAGATGGGCTTGATGGCTTAGGTCCGTGGGGTTCAGAATGACGCTGGACTCTTCCTGCATTTCACGCACGGCCGCATCGAGTAGGGTTTCCCCTTTGTCGAGCTTGCCACCGATGCCCCCATATTTGCCCGCGCCGAAGCGAACTTTTTTGTGGCCGAGTAATATTTCTGAAACTCCGTCGTCTTCGCGTAGTAAAAATACAAGCGTGCGGGCTTTGGCCGTGGGTTGTGTTAAATCCCAAACATTACTCATGGTTGGCAAGGAACTCCGCGAGGACTTGAGAATGGAGCGGGAATGCTAGTTCGACCGGTTCGGTCAAGATAACGCGTTCAGTCGCTTCATGGGTGACGACAAAAGGGGGGATGTCATTTTCGGCGATGGGGGCGGTGGTGGCGAATATTAAGACGTTGGCCCCATCGGGGGTGCTGTGGACCGCGAAGGTTTGGACCGTCTCTGCGGGGCGCACAACGGCCGTTTCTTCCCATAACTCACGGACCGTTCCTTCTTGCCAGCTTTCCCCGATAGCGAGAAAACCGCCGGGGAGGGCGATCGATCCTTTACGGGGGGGGATATTGCGCCGCACACCGATTACCCCGATCCGGCCGTTGTTGAGTTTGACCGGCGCGATGGCGACACCGACCGGTGCGGGGTTGATATAGCTGGTCATGTCACAGTGAAGGCAGGTCCGTGGCCAGCCGCTTTCCGGTTCAAATTTGGATCCACAGTAAGAGCAGTGGCTATTGTGATGGGGTGGTTTCATTCTGATTACCTCATTTTTTATGATATGGGCAG
>WTJY01000142.1:4459-20586 GCA_011524645.1 Anaerolineales bacterium
GGGGGGGAGGGTTTAGATGTCGTCTTGTTGTGCGGATGCTTTGCGTCGTTGACGCCATTGATGAAGCAGACGACGATAGATGACAAACCAGACGACCGCGACTATCGACCAGCCGATTGCAGAGACATCTTCTGTTGCTTGCCATTCAAGAATTATATACCAGATCGTACCGAGGAGAGCGCAGACCACCATAATAATGGTCGCAATACGTTCGATTTGTTGTGGATTCATGTTGAGACACTACTCATGATAAAAATCGGGATTTGTTCGCTCTTGTGATTGATTGATTGATTGAATGAATGAATGAATGAATGAAGTTTGGAGCTTATTCGTGATAGAGCTTACGGCTGATTTCGATATCGCGGATCGCATTGAGCCGGCCGAAGATCGTTTGGGCGCGGCCGATCCATTCTTGGCGTTCGGCACTTTGGGCTGGGTGATGTCGGCCGATCATGCGATAAAGCAACGCTTCTTCAAAAGGCATTTTGAGATTTTGGGCGACGGTTACCCCTTTTTGCCAAGAGCGCTGTGCACGGCCAACACGGCCGCAGAGCGCCTGATACCAGCCCCAATAAAGTCGGGCGCGGGGGCGGCCGATCGGAAATGTGCGAGCGAAGCGTTTCATTTGTTGACAAGCTTCTTTGGCTGCTTGTTGATACTCTGTGCCACTTTTGCTCCATAAAGTTAAGAAGACATAGGCGACACCGGCGTATCCTTCAAGCATAAATGGATTGGTCGGAAGTGTATTGTCCAATAGTTTGCGCGTTAAGGCTGCGTATTCTTCCGCTTTGCCCAGATCCCCTTGGAGACAATAAGCGGCCGCGAGATTTCCATTGACCCGAATTTCTTCGCTCTGTTCCGAGTTGCGGGCGAGATATTGGGCCGCTTCTTCATAGAATTGAATCGCTTGCTCTACATACCCTTGACGGAGTAGGTTTTGACCACAGCCGGTTCTGGCCCAAGCGGCATGGATCGAATTGTCATTGATGTCGGCCACGCGAATGAGTTCATTAAAGTATTGTTGTCCACCGCTAAAGTCGCCACGTAGATAGCGATATTCGCCGAGAATGGTAAGGATTTCCCCTAGTGCTTTACGCTCTTGGAGCTTTTTTGCGATTTCGAGAACGGGGGGAAGCTCTTGGCTAATGACATCCCAGTTGGCGATACCGAGCTGGTAGATGTGAGCGCGGGGTAAGGTCGAGACATAGACGATGTCTTGGCCGATTTCGGCCGCTGTTTCGCTGGCGCGCTGATAATAGTAGCGTGCGAGTCGGTGTAGCGGAACCGCGCCACTCGTCACACACATACCGGCATAGTCGGCCGCGAGTTCGGGGGAAACACCATACTGTTCTGATCGGTTAAAGATACGCATCGCTTCTGCCAGTAAAGGGATCGTTTCATTGCCGAAGAAATAAACTTCGCTGAGCAATGATCCGGTGCGGGCGACTTCGAGCAGGTATTCGGGGTCTTGGCCATGGCCGATAAACCGTTTGGGCATAAGACGATGGCGTAGTTGCTGGCCTAGATCCCGAATAAACATCAAGACCCAAAACGAGTTTGATTGGGGAACGTAAAGATCGAGGTAGAAATGAGCCAACTCAAGATGGTGACGGGCGCGCGGGATATCGCCGATATTTAAGAAGGCGGCCCCTTGTTGGCGTTGCCAACGTGCGAGGCGAAGTTTCGGAATTTCACCCCGTTCCCGTAAGAGTTGGCTACTGTCCCATAGACGTTCCAAGAAGAGGAGTGCTTCGTGATAAACCCCTTCTTTGAGTGCTTGTTCGGCCGCTTGTTCAAAATAGGTGATCGCTTTATCGGTATCGGCGGCGCGTCCCCAATGATGGGCGAGTAGAGCATAAAATTTGCTTAGATCGGCCGTGTGCTTCGATTCGTACCATTCGGCGACCGCTTTGTGTAGCTCCCGTCGTTGGGCATAGAGCATGAGGTCGTAGGTGACTTCATGGGTAATGGCATGCTTGAAAATATAGCTCAGATCGGGCTCTGGTGATTCTTTTAAGGTGATTTCTTCTGTTTCAAGCGTCAATAGATAATTGGCGAGTTGAGGTTTGTCGTTATCGACCGGATAAATGTCGCGCAGAAGTTGGAAGGCGAAAACACGGCCGATGACGCTCGCCACTTTTAGGGCGAGTTGCTCTGGTGGAGAGAGTCTATCAATGCGGCTGGTAATGATTCCCTGAATCGTATTGGGAAAGTTGAGCTTTTTTAGATTTTCCGGTGTGGTCGTGAGTTCACAGATGTCATCGTTAATTTTGATGACTTCTGCGTCCCGTAGGGCGTGAATGAGCTCTTCCGTGAAGAAGGGGTGTCCTTCCGCTTTGTGTTGGACAAAGTCAGTGATCGCCTCATCGATTTGTATGACTCCCAAGCGGTTTTTGACCAAGCTAATCGTTTCCGCTTCACTGAGTTGTTTGAGCTGGAGGTGTGTGGTTTTGTCTAAGGTTTTTAGGAGCTCGAATTCACGCGGTGGGGTCGCACCGTGATAGTTGAGGGGGCGGGTGACGATAATCAACGTGGTGGGAGAGAGCTCGCGAGCGGCCGTGAGTGCCAAGGCCCACGATGCGGAGTCCATCCAATGAACGTCTTCCAGAATAAGGATTTTTGGGGAGCGTTCTAGCGAATCTTTCAGCATATAGATCAGTAGATCACGTGTGTTGTCGGCACGAACCTGACCCCGCATCTGTTTGGTGGTTTCATTATCTGGGAAGTCGAAGGGGATGACCGCATTGAGCAGAGGGGCTAAGCGAATGAGGTATTCATCTTCATCAAGTAGATCGATAAAGTGGCGACGTTGTGCTTCTTTGTCGTCGAGAGCGAGAAAGACACCGAGGTCAAACATTTGGGCGAAGATGTCGCGCCATGTGTGATAGGCGACCCGTTTTTCGACCGCATCGGCTGCGCCATGAAAGACTGTCAGCCCCATATCCCCAGCCATTAGCTTGATATCTTCGACAAGGCGAGATTTTCCGATACCGGCTTCGCCTTCAATGATAATGGTGTTTGATTGATGATCTTTTAGGGCTTGTAAGGTGTTTTGGATTTGTCTGCGCTCTAATCTCCGGCCGATGATAAAACGGGACTGAGGCATGACGATACTGGAGAGGCTGGGCGCTTGTTTTTTGCCACGAGGTTGGAAGATCTCGACTTCTTTGCTTTTCCCTTTGACCTGTACCGGTGGAAAATATTTAAATTCTATGACATCTTCGGCCGCAACATAGGTTGATTCATCGCAAAGAATTGAGAGATTGCGCTTTTTGGCAACTTGCATGAGGCGGGCCGATAGATTGACGATATCGCCGATCATGGTGTATTCCCGTCGTTTGGTGTTGCCCAAAGAGCCACAAAAGACACGGCCGGTGGTGACCCCGATCGTCACTTCGACCCCCATCTCTTTGAGTCGGTTACGAATATCTAGGGCGACTTGTAGGCCACGAATCGGATCATCTTCATGGGATAACGGCGGAAATCCCATCGCGGCGATAAATGTGACCCCTTTGTCATCGAGGCTGAGCTTGTTGAGACTGCCTTCGTAGCGATAAACGGTTTGCTGGAGGGTGAACATTAATTTTTGCGCTTTTTCGAGGGTCACACCATCTCGGAAAGAGGGGAGGTTGACAAACAAAACGGTCAGATTGCGTAGTTCTGCGAGCCAGTCGCTTTGTCCCGCTCCAAGTCGCGACAAGATCGCCCCAGGTAGGTAAGAACGCAGAGAACGCGTGGCGCTTTCTGGTATATGGGGGCGAGGCATCGGGATGTAAGGTGGGGGGGCTTCTATTAATTTGAGTTGTGCGTGCCCAGTTGAGAGGCGTCGTCCTTGGGCGATTTCTGCGATTTGATTCCACGCGAACGGAGTCAAGATGACTTCTCCGCTACGGGCGTGTTCATCAATGGTGCTGAGTTCACGAATCGGTTGACCTACCAGTAGAATCTCCCAACGGTTGTAGAGGCCTCCGACCTGTAGCAATTGTAATTCGCCACCACCGACACCGATCGTAAGAGATAGGGAGTGACCGGTATCGGCTTGGTAATTGGTTAGTTTGGATTGGGTGGCGAGGGCGCATTCTCCGGCACGGGCGATAGATGCCGCCAATTGATCGTCTGATTCGGCCGGCCAAATGGCCAGAACCGCATCTCCGGCAAACTTAACAATGTCTCCCCCATGATCGGTGATGATATCGATTAACTGCCCAAAATAGTTACTGAGAATATTTGAAAGGGTTTCGGCTCCGACCGGTCCCTGTTTGGCGAGTGATTCTGTTAGCGGGGTAAAACCGGAAATATCGGCGAACAGAACGGCCGCAGGAAAAAATTCTTGGAAAGGGTAAACAGACGCACTGTTGTCAGTCGATAATCGGCGAGCGATGATTGTGGGGATGTAACTGCGAAGGGTTTCGATCGCGGCGGGCATGGCTAAAATTGGAGATTATGCGTTGTTGACAAATTTGTCGTGTCCTGTTTGCAGACTGTAGTGTGGTTACTGCAAACACTAAAGAGCAAACTCCGGCGTTTTTATAGGATTTTTAGTTTGGGTTTTGTGTTAAAAAAGGAAGATCCAAGAGGGTATGGAAGAATCGTACATCCAAGCCAAAAATTACGCTTCAATTTACCACAACTCCTGAAATTTGACACGAGATTGGCGCGCTGATTTCCAAAATAAGTTATTACGAAAATATAACTAAACTATCGGGTTTGATCAATTTGGTAAAACTTTTTTGTAAAGTGTTGTCTAGTCAAAAGAATGCAGATGAAGATCAAAATGAAAATGACCGATAGGAGTTTTGAGTTATGTCCTCACTTAATGTAGAAAAAAACGGTTCGAAATTAAAAGAAGAAGAACAAGAAGAATCATTTTTGGCGCGCCATTGGCAAAAAATGGTAGCGTTGGTTTTATGGCTGACGATTGGTGGTGGTTTGTGGTGGTACGCGGCTTCGAACAATTTAACGCCTGTTGAAGTCGTTCAGGCGTTGGCCGATCTATTTCAAAGTCCGTTTGGGGCGTTGATTTATATTTTGGTTTATGCGATTCGGCCGTTGCTTCTTTTTTCCGCTGTGGTTCTGACCTTGGCGGGTGGATCGATTTTCGGACCGGTCTGGGGTGTGGTTATCGTAGTGATTGCCAGCAACATTTCGGCGATGATCGCTTATATTGTCGGCCGTTATTTCGGTGAAGGTCTAATTGAAGAGGGAGATGAATCGGGTGGCTTGATGCAGAAATATGCACAGAGGCTTCGCGATAACAGTTTCGAGACTGTTTTGATTATGCGCTTAATCTTTTTGCCCTATGACTTGGTTAATTATTTGTGTGGATTTCTTAAAATCGACTGGAAAGCCTATTTGTTGGCGACCGTTTTAGGGTCTGTCCCGGGGACAATCGCTTTCGTTCTCTTTGGTGCTTCTCTTGATATTAGTGAAGGGATTACCAATCCGGAATTTAATCCATGGACGATTGCGGCTTCTGTGGCGATTGTATTTGTCAGCATTATGGTGTCTCGTTATATGAAAAAGCGGGAATCGGATGCGGAAGCGAAGTAAATCGATAGGGGCGAAGGATAGGGATAGGGATGAGCTTATGCAGAGGCGATTTTTGTATCACTATCTTCTATCGCCCGTTGTCTAAAAAATTACTGACGCCTTTTCCTGATAGGAGGGGCGTAAATCTAAAGAGTTGATTATTTTTACTAGCCCTGTCGGATTTGGTGGGACTTGATCAATTAACGATTGTCATTCCCACGAAGGTGGGAATCCAACTCTGTTTGAGCGGTGGATCCCCGCCTACGCGGGGATGACACCCCTGTAAATCGACTATTTTTGAACGATTTACACTTATCCCACCAAATTCGGCAGTATCAGTATTTTTACGAAGGTATTGGTTGCGATAAAGTCTATTTTTATTAGATAGGTAGAGAGTAAAACAGCATGTCAGATATTGAAATATTACCGGTAGATGATCCGTTTAACATTGAAATGATTTCCCATGTCCGGCCGCCAGAATGGAAAAACCCGACACCGGATGGTAAATATAACTTGGTGATTATCGGGGCTGGCTCGGCCGGTTTGGTGGCGACCTCGGGTGCATCACAAATCGGGGCGAAAGTGGCCATTATTGAAAAATCGTTTTTGGGTGGTGACTGCTTGGTGACCGGCTGTGTCCCTTCTAAGGCGATTATCGGGTCGGCACATGTGGCTGCGGCCGTGCGAGATGCGGCCGAATATGGGGTGGTGGTTCCGGATGGTGTGACCACAGATTTTAGCCAAGTGATGCGCCGTTTGCGTGGGGTTCGCGCTTCGATCGGACCACATGATTCAGCCAAGCGTTTTGCTGATATGGGGGCGGATGTCTATTTTGGGACCGGTAAATTTATCGGGCCGAACAAGATCGAAGTGGCGGGTCAGGTATTGGAATTTGACAAAGCGCTTATTGCGACCGGCTCTTCTGCGCGCCATTTGCCGATTCCCGGTTTGGCAGACACAGGATATATTACCAATGAATCGGTCTTTAATTTACAGACACAGCCGAAATCACTTGCCGTAATCGGGGCTGGCCCGATCGGGAGTGAATTGTCGCAGAGCTTCCAGCGTTTGGGGACACAAGTGACTTTGATCGATTTGAGTGATCATATTTTGGCGCGAGAAGATGCGGATGCGGCCGCTTTGGTGCAAAAAAGTTTGCTCAAAGATGGGGTACAGCTGGTTCTCGGGGCGAAAACAGAGTCGGTTGAGGCGGTTGATGGGGGTAAGCGTATCAACTATGACCAAAACGGGCAGAAAGGGTATGTGGTTGTTGATGAGATTTTGTTGGCGGTCGGCCGTCAGCCCAATGTGAATGGGCTGGGGTTGGAAAATGTGGGGGTTGAATTTGATAAGCGTGGTGTCAAAGTGGATGATAACTTGCGGACGACCAACCCTGATATTTTTGCGGCCGGTGATGTGGCGGTTCCCTATCAATTTACCCATGTTGCGGGCCATTCGGGGGCGATTGTGGTGCAAAATGCGCTCTTGCCGTTGCCGAAGCGGAAATTTAGTAGCCTGATTATCCCTTGGGCGACCTTTACAGATCCGGAAGTGGCCCATGTGGGAATGTATCCGCGTGATGCGGCCGAGAAAGGGGTTGAAATCGATACGTATCAAGTCGATATGGACCACGTGGATCGGGCATTGACAGAAGGGGATACGTCCGGCTTTATTAAGGTCCATACCAAGAAAGGGACCGGTACGATTGTGGGGGCCACGATTGTGGGGGCTACGGCCGGAGAAATGATTAGTGAAATCACCATGGCGATGAAGCATAAAATCAACTTGGGTTCATTAAGTTCGGTTATTCATCCGTACCCGACACAGGCGGAAGCGATTAACAAAGTGGCGAATGAATATAACAAGACTCGCTTGGGTTCTCGTGTGAAGGGGATTCTAAGCTGGTGGATGGCTCGATCACGGCGTTGATTGTGTGGAATTGATTGTATTTGATGGGCCGTCGGTTGAGGCGGCTTGTGAATAAATTTTTGACGCCGCTTTTCTGGTAGCGCAGTTGCTAGGAGAGCGGCGTTTTTGGGTTAAATCGATGATGTGATATGGGTCTGTGAACGAACTGTACAAATGTGGCGAGGTTCGGGTTGAGGCTTGTGCCCCTTGGATGTCCGCGCCATCGTCATTGGCTATGTGATGTGCTATTCGACGAAATTGCTAAGTCGGAATAGTATTCCTTTTTATCTGAAATTTAGACGAAAGGAAAAGAGAAATGGATCGTTCAATGAGAAATCGGTTGGTTGTGGGGCTGTCACTTTTTGTGATTGGTGTGCTTGGCTATTTTGAGGTTTACAGTGTTTTTGGTGAGGATAGTCGTAGTTTGGGTTCAGTTTTGTTTGAGGCGTTGGGTGAGGGGATTGGATCAGTCCAGCGTGCGGCCACGATTATCGGAGGTGTGGGGGCGATTTTGTGTGTGCTTGTAGTCGTGCAATTGATTTTAAATTGGCGCAAAGAGGATGAGCCTGAACCGAAAAAGAAGAAGAAATCAAAATCTAAGAAGTAGAGGCTATGTAACCGGCAATCATTGATTGCCGGTTGCTTGCTCGGTTAGCGGCCGAATTTTTGGGCGACGGCCGAATCGAGAATGCGGGGAAAATAGTCGAGAAATGGCTCCGGCCGTTTCCCCGTTAATCGATCTACATTGCTGGTGTCGAATTGTGGGTTGCCGGTGAAATAGGGCATGAATGTCCCCGCCACACGAATAATCGCCCGCCCCCGTTTGCTCCAGCGTAAAAAGAGAGAGAGGCATGGGCTTAGCACATTTTCCCATAACTTGGGTGAGAAAAAGCCGATCGGTTTGCCATTGAGATAGGTGGTTAGAAATTCTGTGATTTCGCGCAGGCGGCTGGCTTGTTGCCCACTAGCTAAATGGAAACAGAGACCGACACTTTCTTCCATGTCATGTAGTTCACAAATCATATCGGCTACATAGTTGACCGGTACGATATCGATATAGGCGTCCGGCCGGCCGGGGACGGTGCGCCACCAGCCGTTGACATAGATGCGTACCGGTTGATAGAGGGCGTTGAAGGCGGTGGCGGCCCCATCACGGCTATCTCCGACGATGATAGACGGCCGGTAGATTGAAATCCGCTTTCCTTGTTCGATATGGGAGCGCAACAGCTTTTCCGCTTGGCATTTTGACCATTCATAGGAATTGCGAAAAGTTTGTCCTTCATCACATTCATGCTCGTAAACAACCCCTTGGCGATTGCCTGCTAGATAGCAAGTACTGACATATTCGAAGCGGGCGTGTGGTTTTTCGGCCGTGATTGGCAGAAAGAGATCGAGCATATGTTGGGTTCCTTGCACATTGATTTTGTATACCGCTTCTTTGCTTAGATCGAAACGGACAGATGCTGCCGAATGAATGACATGGTCGATGGTGGTTTGCAGATAGGTGTAATCTGCGTCAGACATGCCTAAACAGGCTTCGGTGACATCGCCTGAATAGAGAGAGAGGCGCGAGCTGACCGTTTCTGCGGCGTGCCCACGGGCGACCATGTCGGCGATTAAACGATCTCGACGTTGCTCTAATGGATAGCGATTGGTACGCACTAAGGTATGGATATGGATGTGGGGTTTTTGCAAAAGGGTGAAGACGAGTTGGGCACCGAGGAGCCCCGTGGCTCCGGTAAGCAATATATGTTCAGTATGGGTCAAAATCTTGCTCCAACAAAAAGATAAGGTCGTAAACTGCTGAAGAGGTTGAATGAGGGAGTGATTGCTTGATAATTAAATCCTCGGCGATAAATCTAACATGGAATAGTTGTTTTTACCATTTGTTTCGTTATGAGGATTGAAGAAAGGGTGTTGGCTTGCTTGGGGTAAAAATAAAAAAGCGCGTTTGGTAGTGAGGGGGGCCAAACGCGCTTTTTATTTAGAGTATGCTCCCCCTCGCCTACTTATTACATACATAAGTATATAGATTTTTTTTTCGATTTATATAGTTCTTCAGTCCATTTTCGGGTGATTAAAGGGGTACTATTGGTCCAAATGGTTCCGATATTTGATTCTTTCGATCGCTTTTCGGACCATCCAGCGGGTTCTGGCTTGTTGGTTGTGTAAATTTTGCTCAAGGATCGGAATCGAGTCGATTGTACCGATTTTGCCTACTGATTCGGCCGCTTTGCGTAGGGCGAACGGTTCGCTGGCTTGGCCAAGGCACTTTTCGAGGGCGGGGAGCCAGACGGCCGCGCCGAGCTGACCGATGGCGAAAAAGGCGTATCCTTGCACATAAGGGGATATATCATTAACGGCCAATTTGATCATGTGCGCGGTGTATTCATCGTAAGACATGAAGCTGATGAGGTAGATGATCTGGCAACGCTGTTGATCACTTTTGCTACGATTGAATACGGTATAGAGCTTGTCTTTTTCAAATTTTGAACTAGGGTCTGGCGCTTTTAGATGTAACTCTTTACCGCCAGTAAAAGTGGGGACACGAAGTGATAATGCTTCGGTGATTGACCAGATAATAAAGTCATCCCGTTTGGTGCTTCTAAAAAAGAGATCGAATAGGATTTGTTTTGATTCTTCTGTTTCTTGGAAGCCGAGACAGATGGCGGCCGCGCCGCGCACGAGCGGTGAGTAGTTTTTGCGGCGGGAGATAATGATATTGTAAAGCTCGGTGGCGGTGAGGCTTTCATGGTTGTACGAGGTTAGGAGTGCGGTAATTTGACCGACCCGATCATCGATGGTGTATGAGGTGAGCTTTTTGAATTTTTCGGGGTCGAATGGGTTGTAGGTGTCTAGATGTTTGACGAGCTGACGGCAGGTTTCTAGGACGACTTGGCTGGACCATTCCCGCTTGAGGGCGATTTTTAGTGCTTCGACGGCACGTTCGGTATGTGTGCTGGACCCGATGCGCTGAATGATGCGACAGCGATCAGCCGAATTACGCAAGTATAAATTTTCGAGCAGCGAGTCGATAATAGCATCTTCGAGTAAGGCGTGATCGGCCGTGCCGCCGGTGAACGAGACACAGTGGGCGGCGACAAAGACATCGCGATCCACGATGTTGAACATGAGTGGCATCGGGTCTTGAATGAGACCGACTAAGATTTCAATGGTGGGTAGCCAGCGGGGGTGGGCGATTTGTTCGATGAGCTCTTTTTTCTTGTGCTCATCATGGAGAATGGCGGAGGCGGCGAAATAGGCTTCGGCCGTTGAGTCATCAAATTGATAGGTGCGGTTGTCATTTTTGGTGATGATGCCGCTAGCCAATAGACCTTGTAACGCTTCGCGCCACGTCCAATTTTCGCGCCAGTCGGTTAAATATTGGACGATCAAATCGCGTAGGTGGGCTTCTTTGAACGAGTCGAGTCCCTCGGTCAGTTTTACAAAGGCGAGAAATTCGAGTAGCCCTTCTTGTAGATCTTTACGGATTGCACTTTCGGCCGAATCGTCGGGAAAAGCGATTTCAAGCAGATCGGTATTGTATTGCTGAATCAAGCGCCCTTTGGTCAGGCGGGTGACTTTGTTTAGCCCTTTTTTCGTCGCTTTGCTCCCTAATTCAAGGATCGTTTTGAGTAGCGCCCGATTTCGAGCTAAATCCCGTGTACTGGGTGTTAGTGTCAATACTTCGGGTGGGGTGCCTGCGAAAATAAAATCGACTTCTAGCTTGGAGAGTTGGTCGAGTGTGACGAGGGGCAATGGGCCTAGTGGTTCTCGGTAGTTCGCGTCACGACAGGTGAAGACGAAATGGTGTTGCGGGTTGTTCTGCATGAACAGGTTGAGTGACTGTAAGGCGTATTGATTGCTACTGGCCGCTAAATGATCTAAATCGTCCATTAAAAAGACAAGTTGCCATTCTTTACTACCCCGTCGTGTAAGCCCTTCAAGGTGTTTGAAGGTGAGTGGTTGAGTGGGGGGATTGTCGCTCTGGGCCAAGACCCCATTGACATGATCTGCGATGATCGCTTCGATCCCTTGACCACTGGCGAGGGTTTGTAGGTGAAGATAAATCGGGATATATGAGGTTCTTCTGTGAGCACACCCGTGGCGCAAGCTGTAGAGAGAGGGGGTTTTTCCCATGCCCGCTCCGGCTAAGATGACCAAACGTTCGCCATGTGTGGCGAGTTGAGAGGTCATTTTTAGGCTTTTGAAGGCCATAAATACTTCTTGGCGATTGTTGGCTGTGCCGGATGCGTTGCTGCTGACGACATGAAAGTCGGTGTCCCATAGTTTTTCTAGGGCGGGTTTAAAGGCGTTGTGTAATTTGTTCCCGTATTTGGCCCAAGGGTCTGATTTGTAGCTGGTGATGATTTCTCGATATTGGAGAATTGCGTTGTCGGCGAATTGGAGTTCTGCGGGGGATAGGGTGGTTTCGTTGGCGGCCGCTTGCTGGATGATATTAATCGTGTTGTTGCTACCGGTGACGAGGTTTCCATTGAGATCACCTTCTATGGTGTTAAAGGCACTGTTGTCACCGGCCGAAATGTTATCACCCAATTTGATATTGCCGACGTTGGCATCGCCTCCTTCGGTGTCGATGCTAATACGCAGTTTGTTTTCTTGGTTGGTTTCGCTACTACTCATTTGTTATCCCTGTTTGGCATCATAATAGACTTTATCGGAAATAATTTTATGTCAATTATTTAGATCGTGATAGAAGAGAGGGATTGGGAAATCGCCTCGGCAAAGGCTCCTCCCTATCCCTATCTTTGGTCTCTATCGCTTTATTTCCGATAAAGCTTAATGTTGTGGGGTTAACTTTTAACCGATTTGTAGCGATTTGCCAATATTCTTTCAGGTCTATTTAAGTAGTCGGCAAGAATTGATTAGACAAAGAAAGGTGGTTGAGCGTGTCGAAACCACCCTTCGACGAGCTCAGGGTTTGTTGTGCCATGTAAAAACTATTTCTGCCGACTACCTAGTACAGCGTCTCAAAAATGATCTATTGTTTTACGCCCCTCCTGATAGGAGGGGCGCAAATCCAATCAGTCGATTCGTATTGGCGAAGGTATTGAAACCAGCATTAGATTTATATTTATTGAAACAAATGGCGATTATTTATTACCTAGCCCTTATGGGTTTTGGAGCGGAATAGAAATTGTGGGGGGTGTTTTTGTGGGTATAAATCGTGTTGCTATCGGTGAATTACTTTGCGCAGGGTGAGGCTGACGCGACGGCCGCGTGGGGTGCCGTGGTCTGATTTGCGGGCGGGAATGGCGTGTTTCCAATCGTAACGGGCTGAACCGGTCATAATGAGGAGAGAGCGTGGCTCTAGCAGGAGTTCTTGGCGGGAATGAGCTGGGTGGGTGAATTGCATGATCGTGGGGCTACCGAGTGATAAGCTGAAGATTTTGTCGCCGAAGCAGGGTTCGCAGTCGATGTGGGGAGCGATGCCTTGGCCGGGGAGATATTCGTTGATGATGACTTGATCAGGTGGGGCTGTGATGTGGTTGTCGGTGGTGAGTTGCTGGGCGAACCGGCCGAGCCATGTGGGGAGAGGGCCGAGCTGCATGTCGGCCGTGACGCGCCGTGCTTTGTAGTCGTAGCGGTAGCCGTAGTGCTGTACACGCCTTTTGAGGGTGGTGTCCCATGTGGCTTGATCGATTTGGGTGAGCAGTTGGGTGTGTTGCTCTGGGGTAATGTAGTTGGGAAGATAGGTCAGACCGGTGATTTTTTGCATAGGATAGATTGTAGAACATAATTTCTGATCTGGCTAGTGCATTGTTAATGTGATAGGTGGGTGGTGCATGGGCCGCTGGTGGCGACTTTGTTGCTCGATCTTTTTTATCAGCGGAATCCTGATATTCGCTCGTTTCAGTATCGCAGCCGGAGCCCGCTGTTTAATCCGCACCGGTTTGTGGTGCATGGATTAGAAAGCGGGGAAGCTTGGGCGGCGAACTATGATATGAAGGGGGGCTGGCGATGACGGCGCAGTGTGAGGTTGGGACAGATTAGCGCATGACGCGGCCGCCGTCAACGGTGATTGTTTGGCCGGTGATATAGCTGCTGGCGTTAGAGCAGAGGAAGAGGACCGTTTGGGCACATTCGATATCGCGGCCGATCCGGCCGAGTGGGATTTCTCGTTGCCAGCGGGACATGGTCGCTTCGTTTTCTTGGAGCGGCTCAGTGAGCGGGGTGTCTATGATGCCGGGTAGAACGGTGTTGACGCGAATCCCGTATTGGGCGAATTCGCGGGCGCATTCGCGGGCGAAGCCGACGACACCGGCTTTGCTGGCGCAATAAGCGGCTAAATTGGGGAGGGGGACGCTGACACCGGCCGTGGAGCCGATATTGACGATGGCCCCGCCACCACGCTCTTGGTTTTCATCGACCATTACGCGGCCGCAGAGCTGGCTCATAAAAAAGGTCCCTTTTAGGTTAACATCGATACAGCGTTGCCAGTCCCATTCATCCATTTTGAGGATCGATTTGCTGGGTTCGACGGCCGCGTTGTTGACCAAAATGTCGAGTCGTCCCCACTCTTTGCGGGTGGTTTCGATGAGGTGGACACATTGGAACTTGTTGGCGATGTCGGCCCCGATGCTAATGGCGGTGCCACCCGCTTCGCGGATGGCGGCGGCCGTGCGCTCGGCCCGATCGGGATTGATGTCATTAACGGCCACTTTGGCTCCTGCTTCAGCGAGAACTTTGGCGATAGCGGCCCCGATTCCACGGCCGGCCCCTGTAACGATTGCGACTTTGTTTGTGAGTTGTTGAGTCATAATTAGAGAGAGTAGAGAGTAGAGAGTAGAGAGGTTGGGTTCTACGAGAGGGTATTGAATCGTAGAGGCCAATCCAAAATCTAAAATCTAAAATCAGAAATTGGTTACGCCTGACCAGAGTTTCCAGAGGCCGAAGGCGAGGAGAATGATGGCGGAGATGCCGTTTAGGATGCGGTTGGCACGGGTGCTGAGTGCGCCGACGAAACCGAAAAAGAGGATGAAGAGGATCATGCCGCCAAGGAGGGCGCTGTACATGCCGATAAGGAAGGCACCGGCCGTGGCGGCCGATATGTGCCAGCCGTCGAGTAAAATCGGGCCACCGATGGCACTCCAAAATAGATAGGGGTTGGGGTTGAGCAGGTTCATGATGGCCGCTTCCCAGACGCTTTGGTTTTGTGATTCGGTTTGCTCGGCCGTTTGTTCATATGTGCCGTTTAGAAACGTTTGACCTGCACCCCAAGCGAGATACATGATAAATAGCCCGCCGACGATTTCGATCAGGCTGAGAGCGCGAGCTGGCAGTTGGGTGAGCACGATGAGGACAAGAACGATGACCGGGCCATCGCTAATGAGCGGGGCGAGAGAGGCAGGGAGTGTGCGTCTCCAACCGTTGCGCGTAACTTGGGAGAGGAGATAGGCTTGGAAGGGGCCAGGTTGTGCTGATGCGGTGCCACCGAGAACCAACCCTTGGAGTAGGAAAGGCCACATCTTAATTGAACTCCAGCATTTCTAGGCTGAGTTGCCATAGCTTATGGGGGTCACTCATGTTTTGGGTTTGATTTGTAAGAGTGACGACTTTGCTGTTGGAGAAATACTCACCGCTCATCTCTTCAAGTTCAGGTGAGGTGGCGACGTAAATCGAGGTTTGCGCCCCTTGTGCGCTGTTTTTGGAGAATGGCTTGATGAGCGAGAGCATAATTTTAGAGAACTATGTATTGTTATTTCTGGCGAAATTTGTGGCGACCATGCTGGGGCAAACCGGATAACAAAGCATATGCTTGGTCAGAATTTTTAGTTATGTTAACTTTTCTGACCGGTTGTTCGTGCACCCGGTAAAGAGGCTATTAGCAATTTGCCAGTTACCGTTTTTTAGCGCAGGCTGTTGACGTAGTCGAGAGCGAACTGCGCGGGGTAGAAGAATTCATTGAGTTTGAGTGCTTGCTGGAAGGCGGCTGCTGACCCATTGAAATCCCCTTGGAAAGAAAGAGCGTGTCCTTTGTAGAAATAGGTTTCTTCGACATTCCGGCCGCCTGGATCGACGAGGGTGGCATCGGCGAGTTCGATCATGTCGTCGTAACGGCCGACTTTCATATAGGCGATATACGGCCGATGTTGGTACCAGAGCATCCGGCTGGGGAGTCCGAGCGCGCGGGCTTGGTCGAAGGCGACCGCACCGTTTTCGTATTGGCTTTGGTCACCGGTTAGCTCGCCAAGACGGGTGAGAGAGGTGCCGAGGTTAAACCATGCGAATTGGTTTTCTGGTTCTTCGGCAAGGGTCGCTTGGGCGCGAGCGGCCGCGCTGGTCCACATGGATGCGTCGTCGAGTAGTTCTTCCCCGATGATTGAAAATACTTCCGCTTCTTGGTCTGGGCGGTAGACCACATAGAAGGTATGGTTGAACTGCTCCCAATAGTAGTCGACATATTCATAGCTGTAGGGCATGCCGTCTTCGAGGGTGTAGCCCGGTTTCACATCGCTCTGGCGGAATGGCCCGAGGAAGGTGTCGATGGTGTAATATTCTTCCGCTTCATCGCTATAGCCGAATAGGGTGAGGTAGTGACCGTACCACCCTTGAGCGTTGGCGGCTTCGGGGTCGTACCCTTTTTCGATGACAACCGGATAACCGGCGGCGACAAACGCTTTGAGCATTTCTTGGGTGCCGTTGCTACGGGCGATTGAGCGGAGACC
>WTJY01000045.1 GCA_011524645.1 Anaerolineales bacterium
TAATTCCTCAAAACACCTGTTTTTTCATCCCCAATTTTGAAGCAAATAGGGAAAAATAAAGTATACGCGATATTTTGCGCAATCGGATTTATACCGGCCGTGTGTCCTACACAGAAACGATTTATCGTGGTTCTCTGGGGCAAGGGCGGATGGCTCGCCGTAATCGAGAGCAGTGGTTTGAGGGCAAACACGAACGAATTGTGGATGATGAGCTTTTTGATCGCGCTATGCAAGTTCGCTTTGATGCCCGTCGCTTGAACCAAAGAGTTACTCAGGTTCGCACCTATGCTTTACAAGACCGTGTTTACTGCGCTCGCTGTACAGCTAGTAAGCCGGAGGATGTTGTTGATTTGAATTTCGGTAAAATGCGTCCGAACTGGTATGTGGCCCGTGATATAGGTTACTACCGGTGCCATGCTCATAACCGTGGCTACCGCAAATGTGAACAATCATCAATTCCAATTCATGTAGTGGATGATTATGTGGTTTATGCCCTTTTCCAACTTGAAATTCCTGTTGGTTTTCAGGAAAGGGTGGAAAAAGCGGTGCAACAACAGGTCGATAATGCAGAAGCCTTACGCAAGATGGAAGAACTCAATCAGGTTGCCAAACGAGTCAATTTTAGTTGGGAACAAGGGTTTCTTGATGTAGATGAATATATGCAGAAGCGGCGCGAAATTGAAGCTGAGTTGGCGGCTCTTCGACCCGTACAATACGATGACTTAATGGAAGCGGCCGATCTGATTCGTAAATTTCGAGCTTATTGGGAAAAGTGTAGTGAGTTTGATGAACCGATGAAAGCGCAGAGACAATTGTTAGCTAAAATTGTGGATCGCGTTTTCATTTATGATGACTCGGTTATTGCAATTTCATTGCATGGAGATTATGGCATTGTGTTGGATACATCCCTCTCTGTGCCCTCAGAAATCATCTCTGGTTTAAAAATAAAAATGGACACAAATATTGTTGAAAATATTTGTGTCCAGGACGGGATCGACGGGTTTCGCCTGCTCACTGGGCACGACATTTGCTATTTGTGGGCTTCTCCAAAGGCTTTGAAATCGCCCAAAATTGCGTCAATTGTGACTTATTTCAGCTATGGTTCATCATTTGCTTGTGTGATGTGGTCTGTATACAAAATGGATGATCGGGCTTTTGTTGCACGCTTGATTTAAGATAAACATACCTTGTCAAAATCGGAGTATCATGATTTTTATCTGAAAATCGTGATGCTCTTTTTTTTTGACCTATGCAACCCAATTATCTGTTTGTAAATCTGGTACGCCGCGAAAATCTTTGTCTGTGGTGAGTAAAATTAAATCGTTGCGCAAAGCGATGGCGGCGATGATGGCATCAACTGTTTCAAGTTGCCACCCTTGGCGACGAAGTGAAATTTGGAGTTCGGCCGCGAGCTCTGCTTCTGTTTCATCGGGGATAAAGCAGGGGATGAATGGCCGTAGGCGTTGCCATTCGGCTAGGTTCTGTTTAGCTCTGCGTAACATGCCGATACCGAATATGGTTTCGGTTACGACTGGAACACAAACAAAAAATTGATCTCCATTCTCAACCGCTTGCAAAATACGATTCCGTAATGGATGGTTCAGTGTGACTAATGGTGATGCGTGGTTAGTATCAAGCAGGTAACGGGCCATCTTGAATTATGCGCGCCCTTCGGCAATTGAGTTTTCTTTTGCTATTTGGCGCATTTCTGTTTCTACGTTAGACCATTCTTCTTGCCATTGTTCTAAATTAAATTCGGGGTCAGTAGGTGCTTGACGTAGGGCATCGGCCAATGAGCCTGATGCGGTACGTAGATTCTTTGGATTCGAGGGCAATGCCTGAATTTTCGCGACCACGTTCTTTGGTGTAGGAAGGCTTGTTTCCGGTCTTACTGCGTTGCCCAAAATATCTAACACCATTTCTTCTAGTGATAGATGGTGTGTTTGGGCTTTTTGTTTGAGTTGGGTTTCAAGTGTTTGAGGTAATGTGATTGTTACAGTCATTTTGCACCTCCATTATTTATCCGTTGGTGACTATGATCTCATCATACTTGATTCGATTTCTGGGAGTCAACTTATTTTCATCCACTACATATTATCTTGTGAAACTGACATGATGGATTCTAGTTTCGTTTTGCCCATAATTCCTGTACCCAACTGATCGCTTCGCTATTTTGTTGCCACAAGTGCAAATTATCAACGACATAGTGAATCGCTTCGTTCCGATCTCCGAAACCCATATATGCGGGTAATCGTCTGGGTACTTTTTGCTCGCCAATTAACAAGGGGGGAACATGTGGGTTTCGATCAAAAGCTTCCTCTAACTTGATTGCAGCTAATTTTGTTCTTTGTTCTTTAAATGCAAACAATGCCCAATTGTAAAGCCAAAATGCGGTAATGTCTTCCTCATATGCTTGAAGCAGAGAATCAATTTCATTTGCTGTGCCGGATTCGATTAGCCAAGAAAGGAGTACGTATCGGAGCCCTTGGTTGTCTCCCGGATTGAGGATTAGCATTTCTTTGTAATGGGCAATTGCGCCTGCATTTTCGCCTAGTTGCCACAGGCAATCAGCAAGTCCTGCACGTGCTCTCATATACGGCCGTGTTTCTATGATTCCCCAAAAGTGACCAACTCCATCATTGAATAGTTCTTCCCCGATAGCTCGTTCTCCGGCCGCAACACCCTTTTCATAAAATTCTTTGGCCTCTGCTAAGGTTTTGGCTGATTCTTGGGCAAGTAGAACATAAGCATCAGCACAGTCTTCCGAAATGGATAGGGCTTGTTTTGCTAGTTTAATGCGTTTCGCTCTAGTGCGTGCTTCCCATGCATCGTACATGATGTCCTGTGCTTGATCGATAGCTGAAGGTGATGACATAGCTGGGAGTGGGTTTCCGGAAAGCATCATTTCTTGTAGATAGGCGTTGGCATCATCAATCGATTCAAATTCTTGATCTTGTAGTACACGGGTGATGTCCGCCATGAACTTATCCATATTGGGCATGGGGGGTGGTGCAGTCGATTTTTTCTTTTTGATAGTCTTTTTCTTAGTCGGCCGTTTTTTGCTCATATTGCCTCTTGCTCTGTGATGTCGATCTGTCTAGAGATTGTATTTTTACTTGTTTTGTGAGGAGTTTGCCAGTTTTTATCAGCTTGAGCTTGCTTACGGATTGAATGTGTATGCGTAAATGAATAAGAGTCAGATTTAGGCTGATATAGTGGAGAAACCGATTGAGAGTAAGCTCTTTTTGTGCGATTTGGGGCGCGGGTTTGGGAATGATTGATCACTCGCTGGGCACTGTGGCTAAATTAGCCCTTTAAAAGCAAAAAACCACCATATTTGGTGGTTTTTTGGGACTGTGTCCAGTACGGGATCGACGGGATTCGTTCACTCGCTGGGCACGGAATTGTGTATTTGTGGGTCTCCCCAAAAGCCTTAAAAACCACCCGATTTGGCTTGTTTATACCTTATTCTGTTCACAAAAAGCAAAGCTATTGTTTCATGTGGTCGATGCAAAAATCACCGGAACACACATTTGTTTCTTTCTTGCTTTAACGATTTGCGGAACCCTTAGACCTATTATTGGTAAATAAATTTGGGTTCCGCATTTCACTTTAGAATCTTGCTTATTTAATCTCCTACTTCAAGAGGGACTGTAAATATACCAAGAGGATCAGACTCTTGTGTACGTACCGCATTCTGTGCCCCAACAATGACAACTGTCTGCAGACCTGCTGGTAGATTTTCTAAATCGATGACAAATTGATTAACCGACTGAACGGTACAGTGGGAAAGACTTAGGCAATCACCATTCGTGACCGGATAGGCTTCATCATTGAGCCATACTTCATAGCTTATGCCCATATCAGCCCAATCAAGAATAACTTGACTACTGTTTAAGGAGATTTGTAGTTCGGAGACAGATAAAGCCTGTAACCCCTCAAATTGAGTGTATGAATAAGGGATGGTTGTTGTGATCTTGTATTGATTCCATTGATCTCCAACTGTATTCATCATAGATACATCTTGCAATGTGTAATTACCATGTTCTTGGTGAGCACTGATTGCTGTCCCTGAAAACTGTAAAGAGGCTGTAATTTTGCCTGTGTTAGAGATTGTTAGTTGGTTCTCTGTCCATTCGATTGTTTGCCCCATTTCATCTACAAGGCGGCCGCTGATGCGGAAAGTTCCTGTAAAATCGCTATGAGCGCCTAAATCAAACTGAAGCGAATCATACAACCCGTTGGAGTTTATGTCTTCCGTTTGATAATTTATATCAGACAAAAGGATTCTTCGTGTACCATCAAATTGGCTGGCTAGGTAAGATGGCGTTACCCATTGGTTATATTCACGATCTACTACGAATCCAAACCCGCTTTCATCAATGGCTGTAACATTTGTCACTGTATAAGGCCCATTTTGGCCTTTTGCAAATATATCTTCACCGGAAAAGATAAGCGGTACTACGTTCGCGCTAAACGCAGAAAATGTACTTGATAAGTCTACTTGTGTTGAATAACTTGCTTCTGCCACTTTTCCGTCAGCACTTAACAAATCCGCGCGAATTGTATAGTGACCTTCCTGTATCGAATAGAATCGCGCATTGATAGTTAAATTGTCATATAAGCCATTGCTATTGTTATCAGGGGTTTCCTCGCCAGAAACAGACAATAAAATTCCTGAGTTTGGTGTTACTGCAACTCCATTGTAATTTGTACGCAGTAAATCATCTTTTGAAGCATATGTTGCTATTTCATAATGACCTATACTTGATCCTGTACTGAATTGGCCGACATAGTACCCATCATTTGGTGTTGAGTCACCGTTTGTTCCATCATCGACCAAGTTAATTGTTTGAGTTACACCATCTGGATGTCTGATTATGGTGGTCATGCTGACTGGGTACGATATATTTCTTAAGGATGCTGTGATGTGTACATTACTGGAGGGGCTTGTGGATTCTGCACTGAGTGCTGTATCCAGCTGAATCGTATCGCCTACGTAAGCCGATATTTCATAATTTGTTGTGTTTGTTGCTGTACTTGTAAAGTGTATGGTCCATGTTCCCTTAGAAGGGGCTATTACTTTGTATTGATAAAAGTTGACAAAGCCTGTGTCTGTCAAAATGCTATTGGTTGCAGTAATGCCATTGGGAACTACTAAATTATTCAATGGATCAGATAATGCAAAATCCTGTAATGCTGGATATGATTGAATCGTAAATAGAACATCATCGGTAGCTGACATGGGGAATGTATAGCTGATCGTTTGATTCGATCCTAGGTTTCCCACTTGTTTGGAAATAATTTGTCGTCCCAACTCACCCAAGACTAAATCATGAGTAGAGGTATTTAACTGGCTACTTGTACTTAGTGGCTCCAATAACACACCTGTGCTGTCTAAATCAATATTCCTGCACTCAACAATCCGGCTTAGGTCGCCTTGTTGTGCAGTTTCCAAAAGCTTGCCTATTGTAAAACAAAATGGCTCTATCGCTTGTGGAATGTAATCATGACACTCTATACGACTAACTGGGCATGTGTAATAGTAATCCCATAGTGAATTTAAATCCGTTTTTGGTCCATATATATTGACTGCATCAGGGCGTGGGAATGGGGCCCCAAATCTTTGCCAGTCATATGTTTCCCAAGGATACATAGCTGTGACATCTACCCCTATATGTAAATCATCGAAACCTGCAATTGAATAGTAAATGACATCTTGCTCCCATGTCGATGGGTTAGGTGTACAATTTCTTTCAGGATGGACCTCTTTACCGTAAATGGTTTCAAAAAAGCTCGCAGGTGGTCTTTCCCAATCCTGATAAAGTGAATCAATAAATATGGATGGGTTTTCACATTCAATGAAATTGAAATAACGCATAGGTAAAGGCTTTAGAGATTGCCCAGAATCTAGACAGTTTTGGTATGCATCACCTGAAAAGCCTCTACAAGCGGCATCATAGATCGCGCCAAATACAAATGGTCCTGTATAAATACTACTTGTGGAGCCGTGTTGTGGGGATGCAAAAGCGAATAAGTGCTCTACCTTGTTTTCTATACCTTGCTCGCTTAATGCACGCCTAGCGAACAAACCTCCCCGACTATGACCAAATAAATTAACTTGATTGACACCAAATTCCAACAATGTATTGTCAATTTGTTGAATAACTAATGGATATGTTTCATCAATAGGTAGGATGCCTGATCCGTAATTTGCTGGGACCTGCATAGGTAGGTGCGAGTTTAGTGCATGTACTAGATAAAAATCGCGAAAACCGAAGTTACGTGTATTAAGACGATCTGGAGCGGGAACCGTGTTTGTCCATCCAGGAATGCCAATAATAGGTCTAATTGCACCTTCTAAAGCTATTTCCCCCCAAGCTACGATAATACCATCACTACACTGAGGCATAACTACGTTTATATTATTGGATACTGGAGTAGGGGGAGCCAAGTCTCCCTTTGCTGACGGCAGTTTTAAGTACGATATAGGAAATTCAAAAGTCATAATTTCCCAAGCATCGGCTTGCCCTGATAGTTGTGCGTGACCACTTAATAAGCTTTGAATTGTGTGACCATTTACTTGAATAGTGATATTCTCCGAAGTGCTACAGCCTATATTAGTGTTTGGACTTGTATCAACATCATACACTGCTAGTGTTAGTTGCGCTGTTGTCGGAAAAGAAGCATCAGATACAAGTTTGACAATAGATGCTGGTGTAAGAAATCCGTTACTGTCGAAGCTGATATTTCCGTTGTTTATGCTTTCTGGGTGAAAGTAGTACCTAGTTAAGTCAATATCGAAATCAGTTGTGTTTGTAAAGATCGTATCCAAATTTGAAGCAATATCTGTCACAAAATGCTCATCATTGCCATTTGGGGCAACTAAGGCATTTGCTTGTAGCGTATTGCATGATTGTTGTTGACGGGCATCAATCTCTAATCTCACTTTCGGTAGCACTGATGGGCTTTCATTTGCAATAACGCGACGGTGTGATGTAGATCCATTATTTTCAATTAAAATACTTATTGCTTGACCATTTTGCCAATCTCCACGGCTAGTAATTTCTTGAATCAGTATTGCTATGTCAGGGCTTTCTACAATGCCATCTTCGCTCCAATTTTCATCTACAGTCCATAAAACTTCACTATCTGTTGCTACACGGTCTCGTGGTTTATATACTGTTGAGAATGGCGTCGAATTATAATGCACCCCAAAAACTGGACCAAAAGTTAAGTAACATTTTCTAGTACAA
>WTJY01000092.1 GCA_011524645.1 Anaerolineales bacterium
CCCTCGCTCCCCTCATTACCAGCCGCACCGGTCACGCCCCCATCCGTACCCACCGCTCCTCCAGACAGGTTTACACCGGCCGCCACCGATGCGGTTGATGACATGACCACCCTCTTATCGCTGGCGCAAGGGGGACAACTGCGGGTTGGTCAAGCGAAACGACTCCCCCCCTACATGCAGACCCCACACCTCGGCCGGTTAGAACTACTCACGACACTCGCCGTTGAGCTTAATTTCCTGCGCGAAGTAGACAACGGGCTGTACCGTCCCACTCGTGCGGCGGTCGGTTGGCTACAAACGTCTCGCGAAAACCAGCTCCGCGCCCTAACCGATGCGTGGATGACCAGCGCGTGGAACGAACTGCGCCACATGCCCACGATTCAATGTGAAGGGAGTGGCTGGCAAAATGACCCGACGGCTGCACGCGCAGCCGTGATCGATTTGCTCAGCCCCAGCGAGAAATGGAACGGATTACAAACCCTGACCGCTCAAATCAAAAAGCACAACCCCGATTTCCAACGGCCGAACGGAAACTATGACGCTTGGTACATCCGAGACACATTAAGCGGCACATATCTGCGCGGTTTTGAAAATTGGGACCAAGTCGAAGGGCGTTTAATCTATTATATTTTGCAAACCCCGATGCACTGGCTCGGCTTGATCGACACAGCCGAAGAGCAATATCGCCTGACACCACGCGGCATCGCTTGGCTAGAGCAAAACGAAGCCCCCAGTGATCAACACCAACAAGCCCCGCCAGTTGTCATCAATGCGGACGCAAGTCTAACGATTTCGCAACATACTGATCGCTACAAGCGATTTCAAGCCAGCCGAATCGCCCAAATGATGCCCTTGGCCGCGCAACAAACAGCGGGCAAAATCGTATATAACTATCGACTGACCCCCGCTTCATTAACCACCGCCCGTGAAAATAAAATCACACCGGATCGTGTGATTCAATTCTTACAAGAGGCGAGCGGCAATGATCTTCCCAACAGTACCAAACGGGCCATTACCCGTTGGAGCGAAAAAGGGGGGGAAGGGCGTTTAGAACGGGTCGTCATTCTGCGTGTCGCCTCGGCCGAAATCTTAGATACGCTACGCCAACAAGCGAAAACACGCCCCTATCTAGGGGAAAGCTTGGGTGATTTATCGGCCGTGGTGCTTGAAGCGGACTGGCAAGAGCTTTGTGCGGCAGCCGCGCAACTCGGCCTTTTGCTTGAACCACCGACCAAATAACAAAACTTTATGTCAACCATCTTGATAGCGATAAAAAAGAGAGCAGGAGAATGGTCAAAACAAAGCCCCCTCCCTATCCTTTATCCCTATCCTTATTCTTCTATCTTCAGGAGACAGCATGTTAAAAATTCTTATTCGTATCGCGGTCAATGCGGCCGCTATTTGGGTCGCTGATTACTTTGTCGATGGGATTTTCTTAGATCTCGACAACATTTTCGCCATCCTTGTTGTTGGCGCGGTGTTCGGCTTGATCAACGCCTTTCTCAAACCGATTCTCACGATCTTATCTCTCCCCGCCATCTTGCTCAGTTTCGGTCTATTTACGATCATCATCAACACAGTCCTGCTGTGGCTCACCGCCTATTTCACCGCCGCACTCGAAATCGAAACATTTGGAGCTGCGCTGATCGGTAGCATTATTGTGAGTATCACCAGCATCGTCCTCACCGTTGTGACCGATTCAATCTTCGGTGACGAGTAAAGTAGGTAACCCATGACTCGGTTTTTTATCGTGATGGGGCTGTTTCCACTTATGCATTAATCAATCCGATTTGGGAAAGAAATTTTCATGATCGACTCGTTTATAAGTGTCATCAATCACGGCCGCTCTGGCAATAAAAGCTGAAGACACCATGGTTAACCAACGCTGACACCCCACTGATTCTATTTCACAGGGTCAAGCTGACGGCTAATCGCTTGTCCCAAGATCGTCACGCTGAGGGCGGTCACAAAAATCATACTACTAGGAGCCAACACCAACATCGGCACTCGCTGCATATAGGGCTGTGCTTCGGCCAGCATCAGCCCCCAATCGGCGGTTGGCGGTTGCGCCCCCAAGCCGAGATAAGAAAGCCCCGCAATACCAAGCATTAAATGTCCAAAACGGACAAAAAACAGAGCCAAGATAGGGGGCAATATATTAGGCAGAATGTGGCGCTGAATAATTTTCGCCTCTGATAAACCGAGGGCGGTGGCCGCAATGATGTACTCTTTGGCATTGACTTCTAGTGAGCGAACACGTGCTAGACGAGCGAAGGTGGTCCAGCCGGTAATCACTACGGCGAACACGATCGTAAGCGCTCCCGGGCGGATCATCGAGGCGATCAGCAACGCCAAAATTTCCGAAGGAAACGCAAGCAATAAATCAACGGTCCGCATAATAAACTCATCTAGCAATCCGCCGACCCGACCGGAGATCGCCCCCAGAGTTGTGCCCAAAATCGCAGAGATAAGCAATGAGATCGCCGTCACGCTCAACGAAAAACGGCCGGCATACATGAGGCGAGAAAGAACATCACGACCCAAATGATCGGTCCCTAACCAGTGCGAAAAGGACGGGGATTGGAGCCGATCCAGCAAAATCTGCTGGTCCGGCTCATACGGGACAAGCCAAGGAGCGAGAAGCGAAATGATGACAACCGCTGTGACAATCAATAGGCTGATCGCTAAAGACGGCCGTTGTATCGCATGGTTAAAAAATGTTCGCCCCAAGCGCCAGCGGACAGGCAAAATCGCCACCTGTTCTTGATTCGTTCCGGTATTGGTCATTGATCGAAAGTCACCCACATTAAAAAATCTTGATACTGCCGAATCTGGTGGGATAAGCGTAAATCGTTCAAAAATAGTCGATTGACAGGGGTGTCATCCCCGCGTAGGCGGGGATCCACTGCTCAAACAGAGTTGGATTCCCACCTTCGTGGGAATGACAATTGTTAATTGATCAAGCCCCACCAAATCCGACAGGACTAGAAAAAATCCTAGTTCTCTTGGATTTTGTGGGAAGCTCGCCACAGCCCCGATTTGAGCGGCTTTCGCCACTCAAATCGAGTCAAAAAGGGGTTTTCTGGCGGCTATGCCGCCAGAAAACCCCTTTCATTCCGAGCCGCCGAAGGCGGCGAGGGGGACTTCCCACACAAAACGACAGAACTAGAAAAAATCGAATTTACAACAGCTATGTCAGGCGAATAGTCGGATTCAGCACAGCACAAACGAAGTCGGTCAGTGTGTTTACAATCACAACAAGGCTAATAAAGAGGATTAAACCGGCCTGCATCAGGGGCAAATCACCGGCAATCGCCGCATCGTACATAATGCGCCCCAAGCCGGGAATCGCAAAAATGACCTCGACAATCACAGAGCCACCGATTGAACTTCCCAGCCATAAACCGGCTAAGGTCACCACCGGTATCAGGCTATTGCGCAAAACATGGACACCGATCACTCGTCGTTGAGGAAGCCCCTTGGCACGCGCCGTACGGACATAATCAGCACCCAGCACTTCTAAAACAGAGGAACGTGTTACCTGTACAAAGTAGGCGAGCGGCCGTAACAGAAGCGTTAGAACAGGCAGGACAACATAGCTAGGGCCACGCCAACCGGCCGAAGGCAACAGCCCCCAATGCAACCCGAAAAGCAAAACGAGTAAGGGGCCGAGCACATAGGATGGGATTACGATCCCAGTTTGGGACAGCAGCACAATCAGTTGATCGGGCCAGCGATTTTCATACAGGGCACCGATCAATCCGAGCGGAATAGATAGCACAAACGCCAGCCCGATTGTGACTCCCGTTAGTGTGGCTGAAATACGAAACCCCCGCCAGATGATTTCACTGACGGGGGTGCGGCTGACATAAGAATAACCAAGGTCACCACGGACGAGCTGCCCGAGCCAGACAGCGTATTGCATCGGTAACGGTTGGTCTAAGCCCAATTCAACCCGGAAGCGTTCAACCGCATCCGGACTGATGTCACGCTCGCCGATCCTCGCCCGTACAATTGACTTGACCGGATCAAGACCGATCATGTAGGGCATTGCGAAAATGAGAATAGAGGCGGCGACGAGTAAAATCGGCATGAGAGCCAGCCGACGTAACAGGTAACGTACCATTATGGCTAAGGGGTAATATCCAAGTCGGTTGTCAACATATAGTGATTCAGCAGATGCGGCTGGAAGCCCACTACGCGCTCGTTATGAGCAAATAGTTCGGCGGAGTAGCTGATATAGATATCGACTACTTGCTCTTCGGCAATGGTTTGTTCGATTTGGCGATAGATGTCGTAGCGTGCTTCTTGGTCACTTATGCCACGAGCTTCTGCAAGAAGTGCGTCAATCTCTTCATTACAGAACTGACTAAGATTGTAGCCACCTTCGCACCCATAATCGGCCGACAGATACCCTTCTGGATCGTAAGTATCGCGTAGATGACCGCGAGATACGATAAAGATGTCAAAGTCACCGGCAAGCACATCCGCTTCTAGCGCATTGTAAGGGGCGATGCGTATTTCGGTCGCGATACCGACTTCGGCCAGCATTTGTTGCATGGCAACCGCAATCGGAGGTTGCGACGGCCGTGACGCATAGGTCCACAGGCGCAAGGTGAGTTCACCTTCCTCATAGCCAGCCTCCGCGAGAAGTGAGCGCGCTTGGTCTGGATCAAACGTATCGGCCGACAAATCTCCATTGGCCCAAGCTTCGGCCGGTGCAAATGGGCCAGCGGCCGCTTCACCCACCCCTTCCAAAACAGAGGCGACAATCGCTTGCTTGTCAATCGCATGCAACACCGCTCGGCGCAACAAAATGTCAGACATCGGACCGTTATCATTATTGAGATAAGCGGTCACCGTACGCGGCCGTGCTTCATTAAAGATAGTCAAGTTTTCTTCCGCTTGGAGCAAAGGAAGTTGAGCGATCGGGAGCAAATTTGCCAGATCGAGCTCTCCTGTCCGCAACATCGTTGCACGCATATCCCCATCAGGCGTGGCGACAAGGAAAACCTCATCTAGTTTCGCTGTGCCGTTCCAATAATTGTCATTACGAACGAGCAATGCGCTTTGTTCAGGCACAAATTCGCTCAATACGAACGGGCCAGTCCCCGTTCCCATCACTTCGGGGGGGGTGTTTTCGTATGCGGCCGGTGCCAAAATAGCGAAATTAGGTCCACTAATGCGATTGGGCATCAAGAAATCAGCTTCAACGGTCTTGATCAGCACCACAAAATCACTTTCCGCTTCAATCGCCACAATGTTTTCCGGTTCAAAACCGCGCGGTGGCGTATCGACATTGAGTAGATAGGTATAAGCTGTTACCACAGCGGCCGCATTGAACGCTTCACCATTGTGAAAGCTGACACCTTCACGTAGGGTAAACGCCCACGTTGTATCATCTCGTTGTTCCCAAGATTCAGCGAGCATCGGGGACAGCTGCCCTTCAAAATCGACACGGACCAGCCCTTCGGCCATGCCCCATCCGGTCATAACACTCCCGCTGTCTGACTCAATCGCCATACCCGAGTCGGGCCAAAACACAACGTTGGTCGTGAGTCGTTTCGGTTCACTTTCACCCGAATCCTCAACAACCGCTTCATCCATCTCCTCCATCTCACCGTCTTCTGTGAACGATACAGAGTCGGTATCTTCGGTAATTTCTTCCGGTTCAGGGTTTGAATTGCAGGCAACAAGGGCCAAAAGGATAAAAAATCCAATAACAAAAATTGAACGCAATCGGTTCATCAATAACTCCATTTACTATGACTATTGTTTGAGTAGTTGTGTTGCTCCTAAGTTTTTAATTGATGATTTCGCCTCAAATATTTATATTCTCGTGACTCAGGAAAATCCCCTGATACAAAATATCATCAATGCTTTTAAATGATACAAAATATCGAAATAGGGTGCAAACTTCAGTACTGGTTAACCACGACTTTTCAGTAAAAACGGTTTGGTTTGTTATTGTTGTTTCGCGCCTTCGCCCATCCAATCAAAACTGACCAATCAAAGCCGAGCAGATCGACGTAGAACAGTTTGGCCCAGCCGATATCCCCGACACGCAAGTAAATATGCCCCATCATTGTCCCGACAGGCAGCCCCTCCAATCAATGAAATAAGATTAAACCTGAGGGGGAATGTGTAAGGTAGAAATTGAGGTGAGCCGTGCACGATCTAATTCTTTTAAGGGAATGTGTTCAATACGAGGTTGTTGGAATATACGGAAAGCGGCCTCATAAATAGTTACTTCATGGTCTGGTTGATAGCTCTGCAATAACTTTTGCACGAGCAACCTAATTCCGCTTGAGTCGACTTCATCTTCTGAACTAGTCGCATGGTTGACCACACCGATCTGCCATAAAATCAGGTTAGCGGTGACATCCCAACGAAGATCACGATGTAAGAAGTCACTTGCTTCATACATTTGGCAACCACTGATAGAGGGATCAAATTCTAAATCGGCGTATAGGCAGGCATCGGCCGAGATCGCAGGAAGCAGCTTGGCCGGAATCCCCTTTGCTCTCGCTTGACGTACCATTTCTAGCCCAGGGTCGACAAAAACACTGGGGTGTCCATAAAAGACCATACAGACTTGCTCGTCTGGGACGAGATGATCAATGACATGCTGGACAATCGCCGTGTAAATGTGCCGCCGATTAATATTTGGCTTGTAGTAAATGCTGAGATCTGTTGTGTTTGAATTGCGTTCATTGATCCATGCTTTGGCATTATCATCATTCAAGAGATAATACACATGGTCGGCATGTTCGATAATAGACTGCACTTCAGCTGATACGTGTGCTTGTGCATAGATTCCTAATCCCAGAATAAACAACATATCGGTTTTTCCTTAATCGAAAAGACAAAGAGCGGTGCTATTTGTCTTTTCTCGATTCTATTTTATTTAGGATTAACAGTTAAATACCAATACCTTCGCCAATGTGGCTCGTCTGATTGGATTTGCCCCCCTCCTCTGAGGAGGGGGTGGGGGAGGTCGATTACCTCTCTCCCCCCACGATTTTTCAATAAAATTCATTTTTGGAATTTAGCTAGTCCTGTCGGATTTGGTGGGAGTTGATCAATTAACGATTGTCATTCCCACGAAGGTGGGAATCCAACTCTGCTTGAGCGGTGGATCCCCGCCTACGCGGGGATGACAGTCCTGTCAATCGACTATTTTTGAACGATTTACGCTTATCCCACCAAATTCGGCAGTATCAG
>WTJY01000017.1 GCA_011524645.1 Anaerolineales bacterium
GTTAACGGGATTCCATCTTGGAGTTCGCTGATTTGTACGGCCCGTTCATAATCTCGATGCGCTGCGGAGGCGTTATCAAGCGCATGGTGGGCAACCGCTCGCCACAAATAGAATTGCGCATTGGTGGATGCGACATCGATCGCATCTGTGTAGTGTTCAATCGCGTCGAGATAGAGCAACCGTTCCTCTTCTTCCGTAAAGTTAAACTCATCTTCATGGGCTAGGTTTTGATCACTGATGCCGATCCAGCTATGGACCAAGGCGGGGTGGCTCGTGACCGGTAACAGCGCTTCATAATCTTGAACCGCTAAATCGTACTGGCCTAATTGGGCATACATACTACCTCGGGCACGCACGGCCGCAATCGCCATCAAACTGTCACGATTTGGGAAACCGAAATCTATTTCGAGCGCTTCATATTCTGAAAAATATGGGGGGAATTGAGCGATATCAATGGCGAGTTGGTACGAGTTTAAGGCGCTCGCGTACTGAATCCGAGATAACTTGTCATCGATATCATCGATACCGGTTTGGCTAAAATGATTCCCTAGGGCGAAGTTGTGGTATGAGAGAATATTGCGCACCATCAACCCGCCGGAAAGCAGTGTGCCGCTGACAGCGGTGAGCGCGATTAAGACACGTATGAGATTTTGTTGCCCAAATTGGAAATAGGTACTGTCTTGCCAGATAAAAAGCCCGCCGGTGATGAGCAAGGCCATCGTTAGAATGGGGGTGTAGACATCTGGAACGGTGATTAACGGCCGTGCATGGGTTATCACGATTAACAAGATTAAGCTGATCCCGCCGCCAAACAATCCCCAAGGCCAAAATTGATTCGGTTCTAGAATCCGTTTGGTGCGCCATGGGCGAACAATCCCCCACCAGAGCATCGGGATGAACATGAAGAGATAGAGATAGGGATAGACATCGGTGCCGCGATAGGTGACCCGTGGGCTAACTGACTGGGCCAGCCAAGTGATGGCTGCTTCGTTTAGGGTGAAGGTCCACATGATCGCTGCACCGATGACAAAGAGCCAGAGCCAAGGCTGTTTCATCAATGTGACACTATTGTCACTCTCTGCAACATCATCCAATAAGTTTAATTCGATCTGGGAAACGAGAGAATTATACCAACTGGTTCGGCCGTTAATCTCTAAGCGTTGTCCATCGCGGGTGACGACACCGAATTTGGAGCGATGGAATGGGATGGGGGAGAAGATGCGCCAAACATGGGCGGTGTGCAGGTGGGCAATATCGCGCCAAGCGATTTGTTTGCCGTGCCGGCCGACTTTTAGCCCCTCTGTGGATACGTAAATACGGCCGGTATCGCTCTGCGCTTGGACCGTTTTTAAGGAGGTAAAACGGATAACCGCCAAGCCGATGGCGAGTGTGAGAAGGATATAGCCGATGACAAATGCGGCGGCCGCTTCGAACAGAACGGTGATGTCTGTGTTGAGCTGTGCTTGGGCACTGCCTGTTTCATCGAACCCTTCTTGCAAATTGATATTGATCGGGCCATCGATGTCTAGCAGGGGGGCCGGTTTAAAGCTGATGTTGGGGGCCAAACTAGACGTTGTGCTAAAGTCGATGACAGATAAGGGTACGAAAAAGATGACTAAGATAACTGTTACGAGTAGCAGTTGTCTAAATGTATTTAGGAAAGGATGCTCAAATTTGATCGGATATTGTCGTTCCGTTACCGGATCGATTTCTGAGTAAACTTGCTCTTTTTGCTCCCGATTTAGCCCGCCATATTTTATTAAATCTTGGAGTTTTTCGATTACTTCAGTCGCTTGTACCACGCGATCTGTGGCGCGATAAAGTTGATGGGCGGTTTGATAATAATGGAGTCCGGCCGCAGAATCTCCCATTAGATAGACCGCTTGCCCCATCAGGCTATGCGCTCGTGCTTGGAGTGGTAGATCTTCGTATTGCTCCAAAACCGGTAAGGCGCTTTGTAAAAGGATAAAAGATTGACCTGGTAAATTGCGGCGCAGAGCTGTTTCCGCTTGCCCTACTTGTACAGAGGCTCGGCGGTATTGCCCAAGTG
>WTJY01000426.1 GCA_011524645.1 Anaerolineales bacterium
ACTCCCACCAAATCCGACAGGACTAGTAAAAAACAGATCACTTTTGAGACGCTGTGTTAAGGTCAGCAAAACGATGGCAATGTGTGGTTTCTGGGTGTCATCCTGTACCATTGGTTTATGGAGCGATCTGTTTAACAAAAATGATTTTGATTGGTGTGGATCAATGGACAATCTTTATTTTTACCTGACCCTTTTTGATGATATTGAACAAGACCGTTTGTCGTTGAGTCACGGTTTCTCGTGGGGGGCGAGTGCAGGGGCGGTTACGCAGGAGTTGACGACACTGTTTGTGGAGCATTATCAGTGTTCTCCCGATTTGTTGCAGTGCCGGTTAGATAAGATTTCTGCGGCCGAGATTATTCGCGTAGTGTCGCAACGGGTGTCGTATGATGAACGGCCGTTGCGTGTGTATGGGGTGGTGATTACGCTTCCTCTACCGGATGAACAGCGGGATCTTTTTGTCAATATCGCCATGGCGGATTCTGAGGATGAGCTTAAGCGATCTTATTACGACATGCTTGTCCCCCAATTGCCTCAAGGATATGACCTGAATCAAATCGAATTTATCGTTGATGAATATGATATCGCCCAGATTTTAGCCCACATTGCGGACCGAATGGATGGGGGGAGAGAGACAGAGTAGAGAGACTGCAGTAGAGAGATTAATCTGTGTAGGGGCCAATGGGATGCAGAAATAGAATCGAAGCGTGGCATGAGCGGGAGGAGTCATTCCTTTTGCCCGTGAGATAACACGTGATTCAAGTGACGAATGGGGCTTGCATCACCATCAATACATGTCCGCGATTCTGAATCTGCCTATTGATCAACCGGAATACGTAAAATTTGCGCGAGACGCCCTGCGATTTTGGCAGGGAGAATCGATTGGAGGATTTTGATTTCTTCTACACCAAAGACCCGTAGCAGTAAGAGACCGGCTGGATAAATGATGATCCCTGTGATCAGGCCGAGCCAGAGATTGATTTGCCCGAGAGCTAGCATGGCGGCGACCATCACGGCCGTAATGACGACCGGCCGCCAAAGGAGCTTGCCCCACTCGATAGATGGCATCTTTTGCACCAGATAATAGTTAAAGAGGCACAGCAAGAGGATTTCCGAAGCGATGGTGGTTGCACCGGCCGCGATGACCGCATTGCCACTGGTTCCGATAAAGGGGAGGATGAGCAAATTACCGACCAAATTAAAGCCAACACCGATGACGAAGGCGCGGGTTTGGACCCGCTCTTGGCCGAGTGAAATCAGCACATAGTTGGTTACACTGTTGAGCCAACCGAAGGGGATGGACCAGATGACCGTACGTAAGGCGATATAGCCGAAGGGGATAAATTCGACACCCCCAAGGAGTTGAATCATCAGTTCCGCCATGAGGGTGACAACGGCCGCTAGAGGCAAGGAGACCAGCGTGAGAAGCTTGGCCGACATGCGGAAAGTACGGCGAGCGTCAGGGAGGCTGCTTTGTACTTGGCGGGCGATAACGGGGAAGAGGGCGAAGGTAAAGAATGAGGGGATGACGTTGAAGGCGTTGATGTATTTGTATGCTGTGTTGTACCAGCCCACCACTTCTTCCCCATTAAACTGACTCAGAATCAAAACATCGACTTGCCAATAGACTGTGGCGAGGAAATGGTTGATCATCAGTGGGTAGCTGTCGCGGATCATGAGTCGCTGGAGACCGAAATCGATTGTCCACGGCCCGTTGAGCGGGTAGCGGCGGCGCACAAGGAAGATTAGGATCAAGAGGGTGATTAGATTGACCAAGATCGAAACGGCCGCTAAACCGACAAAACCAAGGCCGATGAGCAGGACGATCACCCCGAAGCCGACCTTCATAATGGTGGTGACGGTTGTCACTGTGGCGGGTATTTCCGCTTCTTCGTAAGCATAGAACAGGCCGGTGAGACCGGACGCCATGCCGGAGAGGATCATGCCGATCATGAAATAAAGCACGGCCGTGATCGTATCCGGCCGATAGTCGGTGCCGTACAAAAAGAGAAAGATCGGAATGCTGGCCATCGCGCCGGTGCCTAGGCGCAAAATCGTCGTGTTGAGCAGATAGCTGCTCGCTTTATTTTTGTCTGGAGAGACCTCGCGGATGAGATAGGCGTTGAGGCCGAAATTTGATAGGATTTCGAAGATACCGGCGATGGTGATCGCGGTTGTGTACGCACCGGCATCGGCCGGTCCCAGTAACCGTAGATAAAACGCCGCAAATAAAAAGTCGATTCCTCGATTAAACAGATTGAGAGCCATCGGAGCGACGCTGTTTTTGGCGATACTACGGGTGTTGGTCAGTTCCCCATCCGGCCGGTAAAAGCGACGCCAGAGCCAAACGGTGCCGCCGAAGGCGACCACGACCAAGCCCATGACACTGGTTAAACCGCCGAGCCAGAAGGTGTAAGGGCTATATTGAAAGCGGACGCTCCATTCCCCTTCGATGAGTTCGACGGCGCGGAAATTCATGTTGGCGCGGGCGACTGGGATTTCGATTTCGCTGTCGTCATCACCGCCGATCGGCCGGACAAAAGCGCGCCAACCGGGGAAATAGCTGTCATTGAGGATGAGCCATGAAGGTTGGTCAACGGCCGCGTCTACCCAGACTTCTCGATTTTTGTTGACGGTAATGGTGGCCGGTCGTGGTGCGGTTTGGGTGATTTGGTCGAAGGTGAATTGTGACTGACTGTGATAGCTGGTTCCCAGATCGCTTTGTTCAAAGTATTCGATCACTGGATGTTGACGCGGGTCGGTCGTGCGCATTTGTTCCCATGTGTCTGAGGCCTCTAGCTCTTGGACCCCTTCAATGGTGAGGGCTGGACTCGACAAGCTTAACGTATAGGCGCGGGGCATGACGGCCGTGTTTTCATAGACCCGTAGCCCCTCTCCCGCCCAAACTTCGTTTAATTTGGGTAGATTAAGCGTCTCTTCGGTAATGATGTACTTGATGCCCAGTAAATCGACCAGCGGAGATTGAATCGATTCCCAATTGTAGAGCGGTTGAATCCGATTAAATTGAAGCTCGTTTTGCGGTTCAATGGCGGCCATATACTCGGTGTACTGTTTGGCGATGATCGAATCGTAGCCGCGTACATCGTTTAGACCGAAGTGCCATGGGGTGTTGGCGTTGAGCGGTTTGGTCCCTTTGTTATCGAACGTGGTGACCCGCCACAGATGGGAATCTGGCTGTTGTGCAAGCCATTGGATAAGTTCCGGTTTGAACGTCAGCAACGCTGGGTCGACCGAGGCGTTAAAGCCGAAACCGTTGACGAAGAGGTCGACGATTAGGGTCAGGGCGATCAGTGCGCCATAGACCGGTGCGCCCCCCAACGATTTGGGCCAGTAAATCGGGCATCGACTGACCCGTAAGCAACAGCCACACATGATGAGGATCAGGGCCAGTAAGCGAAATTGGGGAAAGAGATAGCTATAAAATTCACGGCCGTTGGCAAAGGCATCGGGGGCTTGAGCCAGACTTAAAAAGGTTTGCTCGACAATCGGTTCGATCGCCCCATATTGCCAAAGCGAGGCGTAAAGCCCGATGAGCAAGGAGCTGCCACCCCAAAAGACGAGCCCCGCTAAGCCGGTGACGACTTCGACCGGTCCCCAGAGGACAAGGGGTCGAATCCAGTGGGAAACGGCGGGATCGGAGGCGAAGAGGGTGGCGAGTGACGAGTGACGAGTGACGAGTTTGGGTTCTGACGAGTCAAGACTTGAATCGTTAGAGGGATGCCCCTCTCTACTCTCTACTCTCTTCTCTCTACTCTCCTGCAGGTAATCCATGCCGTATCCGGCGAGGACGGCGACGCAGATCGAGAGGGGGAAGACCCAGCGGAAGGGGGAATGGAGTTGGTTGATGCCGGGAAGGCCGTAGTAGAGGATGGCGTAGAGTGGGGTGCCGAAGATAAACGAGAGGGAGAGACCGGCGAGTATGGTGAAGAAACCGGCGACACTGCGTAGACGGCCGACGCCCCGACCTTGGCCGCGTCCTTGGGGGCGAAAAGCACTATACATGCCGAGCACAGTAAGGATGAGCGAGATAATGCCAAGGTAGACACCCCCTTCGACATAGTTTTTGATTCCCCAATTGCTGGTGCCGGGACCATGGGGATTGGACTGGCCGTGGACATTTTGACTAAACGGCCGGTGTTCTCCTGTAAAGGCATCGATGTAGGTATGGTGAGACGGATTGCCATAAAAGTTAGGCAGCCCGAACGTGAGCACACGGCGTGTCGGAAAGGCCCAGCCACGGACTTCTTCAAGGGTGGAAGAGCCTTCGCGGAAATTGGTGATACCGACTTCGTAGAAAGGGATAAATTGAATGCCGCCTAACATGAGACCGACGCCCACGGCCGCAATGAGCCAGATAAACGGCCGGAAAAAACGCCACATCGCTTCCCGTTTCTCAGACTGGGTATTTCGGCTGGCTGGTCCTAAATGCCATTTGTTACCGATCCAGCGGGTGCCGAGCCGCCATGCGGCGAATAGGGCCATCACCAACAAAATGTAGTAGGTGATCTCGATATGACCCGCCAAAATTTGCATCCCAAGGGCCAAGGCGCATAGGGTGGCCCAAGGGAGGGTATTGCCATCCCCGTATGGCTCTGTGGTGGCATCGACGATTTTTTCGAGGCAGGCGAGAAGTAAAGGGAGCCAAATGGCGGCACCGATCATCATGGGGAAAACGGCCGCGCTCACGAGCATAAAGCCGCACCCTTGAAAAATAATACCGGCGATAAAGGCGCTCATGCGACGTTGTTTGAGGGTGCGCCCCAGAATATAGGTAAAGAGGCCTCCGAGCCACAGCTGGGTTAAGGTATACCAGCCGTATGCTTTGGTTAAAGGGACGACCATGAAGATAAAGGCGAAGGGGTAGTAGGCGGCGTTTTGCCCAGTCGCGAGGAAGGGCGCTCCGGCGAAAAGATGAGGATTCCAGAGCGGAATATCACCCGAACTGAAGGTGTCGTTGATATATTGTTTCCAAGCGTAATTCTGCAGAACCAAATCGCTGAGCAGGCTGTTTTCTGGGGGCGTGACCCCGAATTCGGCCGCGTATGCTTTCCACGGATACCACTGGTAGAGATTGTCGGCCGGGATCATTGTCTGCGAACCGAAAGTGACAGGGCCGTATAACATTGTCGGGAGAATGAAGTAAGCGAACAGAATTAAGAGTTGTCCGCGATATTTCTTTAGAAATTGCATTAAGGGATTTTGAGTTAGCTTTTAAGTATGAAGTATGAGGTATGAAATATGAGGGAGATTTCCCAGCACACTCCTTACTTCATCCTTCATATTTTAGCTGTTTTCGCGGGATGGGCCTAACGGCTAGGCTATTTTTGTCGGACGACCGGCCGATTTTTGTTAATAAAGCTGTTCTGTTGGTGGAAAAAAGATACAGTTGATGGGGATAGATTTTGTATTTATGGAGGTAAATCGATAATGGATAGAAATATGAAAAGTGCGGACCAGCATCGGGAAATCGCGGCGGCGCAGGAAAAGGTGGTACATATGGCGATTGTGACCGTGAGTGATTCGCGGACACCGGAAACCGATACCAATGCCCATTTTTTGCGCGAACAAATCAAGCAGGCAGGTCATGAAGTGGTTGGGTATCGTATTGTTAAAGATGAAGCGGAACAAGTGGCTGATGCTTTGGAAGAAATGGTGAATGGGGGCGCGCGCATTATTATGTTTAACGGGGGGACCGGTATGGCTCCTCGGGATCGCACGTTTGATGTGTTGAGTCGCAAGCTTGAAAAAGAGATGCGTGGCTTTGGCGAAATTTTCCGGATGTTGAGCTATGACCAAGTAGGGGCGGCGGCGATGTTGTCGCGGGCAACGGCCGGAACGTATAAAGGGAAATTGATTATATCGACCCCCGGATCGCCTGCGGCCGTGCAGTTGGCGTGGGATAAATTGATTTTGCCGGAGTTGCACCATTTGGCGTGGGAAGTGATTCGGTAAGACGGAGACAGAGAAGAGAGACAGAGTAAGAGAAAGAGAGTTATGACACCCTCCCACCAACATCGCTTAACGATTTTGCTTATTTTATTGGTTGCGGCCGCGATCCGTTTGATCGGTTTGAACAATGGGTCGCCACCGGGGCTTGAGCATGATGAAGTAGCGAATTGGCTGATTGATCAGTCGATTTTGCAGGGGAATCATGCGGTTTATTTTACAGAAGCGTATGGGCATGAAGCGGGGTTTCATTACTGGCAGACGCTGTTTGTGAGGTTGATAGGGGATCATGCGTTGGCGTTGCGACTACCGGCCGCTTTGATGGGGATGCTGGTGGTGGCGGTGACCTATACGTTGAATAAAAAGCTGTTCGGCCGGTCGGTAGCGACGTGGGGGATGGCACTGGGGGGGGTGTTGTTTACGGCCGTTTTTTTCTCTCGCTTGGGATTACGGGCGATTTCGTTGCCGCTTGTGGCGGGACTGTCCGCTTATTTCTTTTTGTGTTATTGGGCGAATGGAGAGGGGGGGCGTGTGGCGTTGGTGTTGTCGGCGGTGCTGGGGGGTCTGTCGCTTTACACTTATTTGGCGAGCCGGGCGGTACCGATTTTTTATGGGGCGTTTTTTGTTTATCTGGCGGTGTTTCATGGGGGGGAGGCGAAGCAACGCTGGGTGGATGGAGTGATTTTTTCGGCCGTGTTTGGCATAGTGGTTTATCCGTTGTTTCGCTTTTTACGGAATAATCCTGCGGCCGAATTTCGGGTTTCGGAAGTCAATTTGCCACTGAACGCCTTAATGGAGGGTAATCCACAGCCGGTTGTGCAAAACTTGTGGAAAATTTTGCTCGGCTTTGGCGTGTCGGGAGACCCTTTATGGCGACAAGGGGTGGCTGAATTGCCAGTTTTCGAGCTTGTTGGTGCGGTCGGTTTTTATATTGGGGTACTTGTTTTGCTCCGTTATCTACAGTCTATCCACCATGCTTTTATCGGCTTGTGGATAAGTTGTGCGATTGTCCCCAGTTTAGTCACAGTGGATGCTCCGAGCACGATTCGGATGATTTTGTGGTTACCATTTGTGGTGATTGTGCCGGTTTTAGGTTGGCAAGAAGTTGTGTTGATTTGGCATCGCTTGCGCGGCCGATTTAGTCACGCAAAAAAACCTCAAAATGGGGCGGTTATCCACAATCCCCAAGGGTTATCCACCGGTTTTCCACAGTTATCCACAGATTTGTGGAAAAAATGGG
>WTJY01000449.1 GCA_011524645.1 Anaerolineales bacterium
GGGGAATCGAGGCAATTAAATCACCTTCTAAACACATTTGAAATGCGGAACCGCGGGCAGACTCGTTGGCCATAACCAGCGGAATAAGCCCCTGCCCCTCCAAACCTATGCTCGCTTAGTACCCAAAAGTGGCCGGCAACGCTCCAAGCAAAGCCACCCAATCAAGAATCGATAGCTCGTGTCCTGGATTAATAACCTGTGTATAAAGATCGGACAATAACGGAATCGCAATCGGTGCATCTAATAACTCAATCATAACAGGGATGATTTGATTACCGATTGTGTCTAAACTTGCAATCACGATCTCCGCCAAGGCTTGAAGAATCCGCGCCACAATTTCTTGGGTCGCTTCAAGCCCTTGATCAACCAGTTGGTTCAAGCTCGCCCCCCCTTGCCATTCCATAATTAAGTCGGACAATGATTTAAGCGCAATTTGAAAATCATCAACGACCGCCTGCTCCAAAATCGACAACATCTCAGACAGCAAGTCCATAACGGCCGACTCAAGCGACTCCGCAAATTCCAACAAAAACTCAATGCTATCAATCATTTGTGTAAATTGATCAATCAGCCAATTCGCCTGCGGGCTATCAGTATGGGCATCTGCATCAGGGTCAGTTGTCTGGGCGACCGTCTGATTAACCGTTGTATTCCCATCCAAATTCGGATTGCTAATCAATCCGGATACATCTACATCCAAGAATTGTTGTACCGCATCACTAATATATGTTTCACTACTCCGAACAATAGCAGGCAAGCTATTCAACATCTCTAAAGCGAATTCTTTTAGAAACGTTTGGGTATTCAACACATCACCCCACAAAAAGAAGTTGCCGAGCCAAGCAAAAATATCTTGAAACATCACTTTCACATCAGCGAAAATCGCTTCAGCCAGATCAAACGCTTCTTGAATGAGAGACACCGTCTTGTCCCACACATAAGTAATCCCGTCCCAAACAAACGACACGGCCGCTTTAAAGAAATTAGTGACCCCATCCATGCAATCAATAGCACTCGTTCCTTGGCGAGTGATTACCAGCTCATGCAATGTGATGTCTCCATCAATCGCCGAGCGCATAATATCTCCAAAGCTACCGTTAAATGGGGTCCCTTCACTCGAACGGCCGCTTTTACTCACCCGGCTAAATTGAGTCGCGGCCGTTTGCCGATTCAAACGAACATGACGATGTCGCCCACGACGGCCGTGACCGAACGTAATCATAAAGTGCTTATCGACATTGGGCCCATTCTGCAAATGACGGTGCTTATGCGCCTGACTCCGGCGCACCGCTTGGGTCGTCCCCGGTGTAGATCGACTCCCGAGCCAGCGACTTTTCGCACTCACCTGTAGCTGCATATCGGGCGTACCATCCGCCAGCCCCATCGCATCATTCACCGAATTGACAAAATGATCATCGACCACCCCTTTATCCGAAAACAGATCGGTCGTCCCGCCGGACCCATCTTTCTTCTGCGCGTTTTGCAATTGGTTTTTGTTCACATTCGCCAAAACCGACTGCTGCTCCCCGTTCGGTTGCACAAGTAAAGCATCATCGGCCGACATAAAACTATCCGACCAGATCAACAATTGCGGGGTCGCCAATGTGGTCGCAGTCACTGTAAAAGTCGCTTTCCCTCGGCTATCAGTCACCAATGTCAACGGCTCATCCGTCGGATTAAGGCGATAGGTCACCCCGTTCAAGCTCACATCAATCTCACTATCGTTAGGCAAAAACGAAACCGGTGCCGAAGCAACCCCCTGCTCATTCATATCTCCAATCGTCACTTGGGTCATATAGGACGCAAATTCAGTCGGTTGCCCCGTCGCTTCGCCCGTTTTTAATGAAATCCGGCCGCTTTGCCACCCCGCTGCATACACATAATCATGCACATAGGTATCACGCATATCCGCCAAACCGGAATAGTAATGATCTCCGACACGGGTCGACATACCGCTCAACGCCTGACCATCAGAAGCGATCTGTGTGGGTGAAGACCAACTCCCATTACTGTTTTGCACAGTCACTTTAATTTTCCCACCGGTCGTCAGCCCAAACACCTGCTGTTTATCCCCACTCGTCGGCGAATTAGGCAACGCCACCACAAACTCCGCGATCTGATCACTCGGAAAGAGCTGATCATAAGACCCATTGCCGCGATACAGATATAGCCGTTTATCGCTTGATTTAAGAGCAAACACCCCATCCTCACCGTTCACTTGAGCCTGAATCTGGCTATAGTGTCCACTCGTGTTCCGTCCATAAACCGGCCACGGCTGATAAATCGAATTTTGGTAGGGATACCACTGGATCTGATATTGGTTATCATCCGTTTTGGCCGACACAAACGCCCCGTTCAAGCGGGTTCCGTTATAAGTGTAGTAGCCACTCGCGATCGCATATACTTTTTTATACTCAGTCGATTGCCAGCCCCACATCTTTTCCCCAGTGCTGCTTCGATAGCTCAATTCAAAAGCACGGCTATGATTATTCGGCCGATTCACCCCTACAAAAATCCCAATCCCGCCTTCCTGACGGCCGGCCGCGATAAACATATCGGTAATATCATTAACCCCTTCAAGCGGGCCGAAATTATCCCACTGGCTCTGCCCCACCACACGATAATAAACGTTTAAGTGTGTATCTAGCGCCGCAATCGTCAACTCCCCCAACTCATTTTGGGTACACGCAATTTGAGTCGCCAAACGGCCGTTGGGCAAATCATAAGACTCTTTATCCCATAAATCATTCACCGGATCAGTTTGAATATAGCGGCTAATTTTCCCTTGAGACCCAGAACGAATCTTAAATAAATTAAACACAGGGGCCGCACTCGGGCTCATCTGATGCAATCCAACTGCGATCTGCTCCCCATTTTTCACATCCTCTGTCGCATCCGGTAGCGGGGTTGAAATCGGCAACGTCCGCCAATCCGATGCCCCAGGGGTGCGCTGAAGCATCATCAACATTCCACCCGTATCCTCATTGCTAACCGTAAATAGATTAACGAATTGATCTCGGCTCGCCGCTTGGACAATATGAGTATTGCTCTTAATCGCCAATGAATCAGACCAAGTCTGTGTCCGTTTGCTTTTTGACGAATACAGCACCAAATCTTCTTCTTTGTTGTTGTTATCGTCACTAATCGCAAAAACTTGTAGAGAAAATTCACTTTCCTCTTCCGCCGCAGGTTGAGTCACACAAAAACGCTTAATTTCATACCCATCAAACAACCGTTGATGCGCCGTATCCCCATCATAATAGTGAATATGCCCATCAGAACGACGGCCGAGAAATTCATCATTACCATAAGGCGAAATCACCAAATCTTTATAGTGATGATCGCTCGTCTTCGCATTGACAAAGTCATAAGCGGCCGAATTAGGCTTACCAAACTCGAAAAAGCTCACATGTCGATGGCTATCATGGTGCTCACGCCAAGCAATCAACATCCCATTGACCAGCCCATTCCGGCCGGGCAAAACCATCGACCCGGCCGCCACCGTATACACCTGATCATATTGTGGCGTCGCCGACGTATAACGCCCACTCCCCCGACTCCAATCGATCCAAAACGCCTGACTCTTATTTCCAGAGGCCTGTGTATACCCCAAAGCCAAACGTAGCTGTCCCGCAAAATACGCGGCCGAAATCGTCACATTATGGCAATCATTATCGACATTAATACCGGTATCAGACCAAGCCACATCCGTCACACGCCGATAATAAATACGATAATTGTCATCAGTCAGCGCAAAAACAACCAACCGGCCGTTCCCCTCTTGCCCTGTAACCATCATTTTGACCTCATCCCCATTCGGCAAATCATAGGTCTCCTTTTGCCACATCGTACCATCGGTCAAACTCGGGAAATAATGAGCCACCTGATTCGCATCATCCTCATCAACCACAAAAACATGATTCACCGGATCAGCCAGCCGATCCATTTGGTCAAATCCAACCGCCAGCCCCTCATACCCATCAGCCATATCGACCGGTATCGTATAGTTTTGCATCAAATCAGTCTTCGCCGTCAATTTATCCGGCCGATTAACCCCTTGGTTATAATTATCTGTCGAACGTTCAGTTTGCAATATCATCGTAAATCTCCTGTTGCTTTTTTTGACGCGCAGCATGCAAAATGCGGCATCATTGCTATACCCCTATTTATAAAAAGCAAACGTGATCAATTCGTGAGCAAACGTGATCAATTCGTGAGCAAACAGAGAAATGCGGGTAAACACCTCGTGAAACGCCCGCGCAAGCCCCGACCCCAAGGGTTTCAATCGAACTCAATCAAACACAACACACATTCCAAACCCTTCGGAGCTAGAATCGCAGAACCTACTTCCCATCCCCCTTCAACCTCTCCACCACCGCCGCCACATCAGCCGGTTGCCACCCCTCCGGCTTCAAAATCTTCCCATCCGCTCGCCTCGGCCCAGATACCTTCCCCATATTCGCCTCATGCACCGCCGCAAACACCGCATCCGGATCAATTCCCAGTGCCCAAAACGCCCCATACGTCACATACAGCAAATCCGCCAACTCATGAGCCAATGCAGGCACAGCCGACTCCCCCTCAGCAATACAATTCTCCAAAGCCTCCGCCACCTCATCACGCTCCTCATCAATCAACATCTGCCGAAACCGCAACAGCTCGGCCGTCGGCATCCGAGGCTCCTGCGCCACGGCCGCATCAACCGCCAAATGAAAATTCAACACCTTTCGACCATTACTCTCTTCCATAAAAAACCTCTCCTTCATCCGAAACTAACAATCAAATCTACAATATATTTCTGTGTTTGTTCCCTATCTGTGTCATATTATCCGTGCTTATTCCCTATCCGCATCATCTCATCTCATCTCATTCATTCCAAAAATCAGCCAGCTCCCGCCACATCACCACCGGATTCGCATACATCGGGAAATCACCACACACCGTTTCCCCACAGCCCAGTGCATCATAAGCCACAAACGAAAACCCACACAGCGCCTCCTGTCGCACCATATCCACATAATCTTCCTTCGTTGAACCAAAGCCGTGTAAGAACAAAATGACCGGTGCCTCACATCCGCGTACAATTGTAGAAATAGTTAATTCAACCCCATCCACAACGAGCGAAACAATTCGCTTTTCAAATTCTTTCATGGCACAACTCAAAAAATAAAACAATAAACATGCAAAGTTGATCCCAAAAGCGACCAGACTCACCCCCTGACCTTCCCCCTCAAGTTTATCCACGCACGGTCTCAAAAAAGACCCGCAAGCAGTAACACGGTTTTTAGGAGATTGCCAAAATGAATAACAAAAGACCCATCGCCAACACCATCGCCATCCTATGGTTTATCTGGGGCCTATTCCACATCATACCCGGAATCCTCAACATGATGGCCACCATCGAAGAAGAATTAACCCTCATTCAAGAATTAGAACCTACAACCAACCCTCAAATCTTAACCGCCACCTTCCCCATCGACAGCTCCGCTCTACTCGCCATTCAAGGACAACAAGCCTTTAACCTATTCTGGTTCGGCTTAATCGCCTTCGCCTGTGCCATCGCCATTTCATGGCGACAAAACACCACCGCCATGTTAATCGTCGCTCTTATTGGTGGCTTTGCCAATCTCGGCGAACTCTTTTTCATCGACACCATCGGAGGCTACGGCACCGTCCTCAATAGAGGTGTCACCGCCATGGCCTTCACCGCCATGGCACTCAGCCTTTACTTTTACCGTCGGCTCATTCATGGTGGCTTTGAATCAGAAGACGATCCAGATAGCGACCAGTTTGACATGCTTGACGACGACGATGACGACGAGCCCGCTTACGGCCGCACACGGCCGACCTCCTATCGTCGCCCCAACCAAAAGTAACCAAGACAAACAATACTTCCACCCAAATAATCAATGCATCAGATTTCCTCCCTCTTATCAGGAGCTTAGTTTTACCCATATCTTTTAGGGAGACAAAAATAGCGTATTTCCTAATAGCCCCTTCCCTCGGGGGGCGGGGTTGGGGGAGGTACTTCACACCCTACGCTCACTCAGCGCATATACTGCCCATAGCCCGCCATATTTCCAATAAACGGCGGCATATTTTTATGTGCCATCCCCGACCGAATCGCCTGCATCTCACCCAAGTGATACCAATAATGCCACGTATGGCGCAACAATGTAGTCCCGATATCGTCCCAAAACTGAGTCCCATCCGGAAACAACAAATGGCTTTCCATATCCGCTTCCGTCAGCGTCTCCAAATACTGATTCGCCACAGGCATCACCTGATGCCACATCCCCATCACCTCATCAAGTTGCGGCGTTGTTGCAGGTTGTCCAAAATTAAACACCTCCAACTCCTCCACCACAGTTACACCCTGCGCCAACTGACACCAAGTAAACTGCTCAAAACAAGCCAAATGTCCCACCATCCAACTCGCACAATTCGCATCCCCAATCCGTTTCACCGCATCCTCGGCCGACAATCCCTCATAGCCAGTCAACCACTTTTCCCGCGCAAACCACAAATGTTCAACAATTTTATGGGCCATTTCTCACTCCAAACCACTCAAGTAAAGAACCCAAACAGCCCTTCACCAACACTAAATTCAACAATTGTACCCAAAACAGAACATATGGACTACAAAGACTCAACCTCCACAACAGCCCCAATCCCCCACCTCAATCTACCTCAGCCTCTCCCCCTTCCCCACAACATTTCTCATCCACGGCTTCTAGGGTGCACGAACAACCTGTCAGAAAAGTTAACATAACTAAAAATTCTGAACAAGCATATGCTTTGTTATCCGGTTTGCCCCGATTTTCGTGCCTCCGGCACGAAAATCGGGGCATTTAAAAGGGGGTTTTGCTGCGGCTTCGCCGCAGCAAAACCCCCTTGGTGGGTGAAAAATTTTTTGATGACAACTTGTTCGTGCACCCAGCTTCTATTATCCGTGTTCACGACCATATCGGTGTAGTTATAATCTACGGTTGTTCCTATCTGAGGTTTTGTGTTTAAGCTGGCTCCCTCTGTATCAAATAGTCGCTGAATTACTTCGCAAATCCAACCGACCGCGTCTCGCGAATCACCGTCACCTGAATCTGCCCCGGATACTGCATACTCTCTTCAATCGTCTTCGCAATATCCCGCGACAAACGCATCGAACCTAAATCATCAATCGAATCCGGCCGGACCAACACCCGAATCTCACGCCCAGCTTGCAACGCATACGCCTGTTGAACCCCATCAAACGACACCGCAATCTCTTCCAACGTGCGAATCCGCTTAATATAGTTCTCCATACTCTCACGCCGCGCCCCCGGCCGTGCCCCAGAAATCGCGTCGGCCGCTTCAACCAGCACCGCCTCCAACGACTCCTGCTCCACTTCATGATGATGGGACGCAATCGCATTCACCACAATCGCCGGCACCTTAAACCGCTTCGCGAAATCCGCGCCAAGCTGCGCATGGGTCCCTTCCTGATCATGGTCCATCGCCTTGCCCAAGTCATGCAGCAACGCCCCCATTTTCGACATATCGATATTGGCTCCAATCTCGGCCGCCAACATCGCCGCAATCTTCGACGCTTCCACCGCATGGCTCAACTGATTCTGACCATAAGAGGTACGGAAGCGCAAACGGCCGAGCATCTTCAAAATCTCAGGGTGCAACCCATGAACATTCGCTTCATACGCCGCATCTTCACCCGCTTTCTTGATGATCTTATCGACCTCATCCCGCGCATCTTTCAGCAATTTCTCAATACGGGTCGGGTGAATCCGGCCGTCTGTCACCAACTGGGACAACGCTCGCGTCGCTACTTCACGCCGCACCGGATCAAAGCTCGAAACGGTCACCGCTTCCGGCGTATCATCGACAATCACATCAACCCCGGCCGCTTGCTCAAACGCCCGAATATTCCGGCCGTTCCGGCCGATAATCCGCCCCTTCATCTCATCATTCGGCAACGTAACTACCGAAATCGTATTTTCATTCACATGCTCACTAGCAACACGCTGTACCGCCATGACGATATATTTACGAGCCCGCTCTTCAGCCTGCTCTTTCGCCTTAAACTCGATCTCACGCATCACCCGCGCCATATCCTGACGCGCTTCTTTTTCAACATCATGTAACAGCTCTTGGCGCGCCTCATCTTGAGTCATCGCCGCAATCCGTTCCAATTCCGCCGTATGTGTCGCCGTAATCTTATCCAACTCAGACTGACGCCGATCCAAGCGACTTTGTCGCTTGTTCATATTCTGCTCACGCGCTTCCAGCTTCTTCGTCTGCTTATCAAGCTGTGACTGACGCCGATCCAAGCGAGACTCCGCTCGCGCCAAATCTTTATATCGCCGTTCAATCGCTTGATCCGCTTCCGCACGGATTTGCTTGTTTTCTTCTTGGGCTTTATCAATCGCAGCCTGAGCATCCTGGCGGCCAACCTGGCGCAATGCCTCCGCTTCCGCTTTCGCACTATCCAATATCTTTTCGTCATTGGGTTGCAATGTCTGGCGATAGTAATAAATACCACCAGCCACAGCACCCGCTGCACCGATCAAAATACCAACAACACCCGCAACAATTAATACAATAAAGGGTGGCATGATTTTCTCCGTAAGTTGATGGAGGTTAGTTAAGTTTCATCTTGCTCGAGTTCCGTCAACACATCTTGGATGACACCATAATAAAAGCCGCGTCGCTGCAAAAATCCCATCACCTTACGACGATACTCGTCATCGGGTAAGGCACGCCAGCGCATCGCCTTGGCACGTACCGCTTTCAAAGCGGCCGCCGTCTCATCCACTTCATCCAAATATTCATCGATAATTTCACGCGCAATCCCCTTTTGCATCAATTCCTGACGCAACGCCATCCGGCTACGGGGCTTAAATGTCTCACGCTGATCGATCCAATATCGAGCAAAAGCCGCATCATCTAGCAAATCGAGTTCACGCAAACGGATAATTACCCGCTCAATCGTGCTGTCATCAAACTCTTTCTTGCGCAATTTTTGCGCCACTTCTCGTTCACTACGCGGCCGATAGGTAATTAAATTAAACGCGGCACTTTTAGCCCGTTCATACCCATCTTCATATTGTAATTCTGCGATTCGCTCCGGAGTCAGCTCTTGTCCCGTCCGCAAATAAGCGGCCGTCACCATCGCCAAACTAAAAGCATATTCACCATCCAAATGGATATTGACCCGCTCTTTGTTCCGTTTTTGAGCCGTAATCGCTGTGATTTTCTGCACTTTTTACATTTTCCGGCCATTTTAAACAAAAAATGGCCGCGTTATACGCGACCATTTGCCAGAAAGGTATTGAAAAAGAGTTCAGCCAACTCGCTAAAACTTGGCATCTGCCAAACTTCATAGACCGCATCACAGATACAGTCAGAGTCTATTTACTTGTCGTTTTATCTACAAATTGTTCTGTTCGCTAAACGTATTGTTGTTGAAAATTAGCGATTTAGTTTGTGAGTTAAACAATCTGCAAGGAATTCTTTTTCAAATACGAGATTGTGATTATCAGCCAATTTCTAATTTACCTGGCTGGATGTCAATCAAGGAAAGTGGTCGCTCTATAGCTAGTTAGTCCCTAGCAAAAATAGATGTCCCACATTCTATCAAATATTTACAAATTGCAACAGCCTATTCGTCACGCGTCAACTCGTCATTCGTCACGTTGATTCGCCCAGCTCCGCTTGCAATCGCTGAATCACCGCCTCATACTGTGCCAACACAACATCCCAATGATAATGTTTCTCCACAAAAGCACGGCCGTTCCGCCCCATTTGCGCCCCAATCTCCGGCCGTGACCATAAATACTCCAACGCCCCCGCAAACTCTTCCTTGTTCGTAAAATACAGCCCCCCCTGCGCTTCCACACAAAACTCGCGGGTCACCGCGCAATGACCATTAACCAAAACCGGCGTCCCCGCAACCCAGCTCTCCATCATCACAATCGAAAAACTTTCATTCACCGATGGCTGGCACAACACATCGGCCGCCGCATACCCATCCCACTTATCCTGCAATGACACAAATCCCAAGTCACGCACCGACCCCTTCAACTCATCCGGTATACGCAACTCATCGGGGCCGATAAAAATCAGCTCGGCCGAACTCCCCGTCTTTTCCACATAAGCTTGCCAATGCTTCAACAACAGCGGCACATTTTTCGTCTCTTCTTTCCGTCCCACATAGAGCACAAACGGCCGATCCACCAAATCATACTTCTCCCGAAAACGCCCCCCATCCGGCACAAAATCCAGCACCGTTTCAATCCCCCCACCAATCACCAAGCGATCCTGTCCCGACACATCCCCCACCACCAACTCAGCCAACCGCATCTCAGATCGGGCATGGAACAACAAAACACGCGGTTTCGCCAAAGCGATCTTTTGCATCCGAGAATACAAATACCCTTCATCATGCAAACAAGGCACCACAACACTCCGCTCAGGAGCGATCTGACAACCATAGACCGTACTAGGAAACATATAGGGAATAAAAAAGAAAATATAGTCAGCCGCATGCGCTCCCATATAGTGATACAGTTCCGGACAAATAAACAGATTGTCGAGCCAAGTCACCTCTTCTTCGGCCGTGACAGCCTGCCTCTGCATAAACTTAAAATTAATCCGATCAAAAAGCGGCTTATTTCGTCGTTTCACCGGAAACCGGCGCACCACCAGCCCCCCTTCCTCGCTCACACCAGCCCGATAGTGATTCCGGCTCCAATTGGCATGAAAATCCCGAATACACGTCGTCAACACTTCGACCTCATATCCGGCCGTCGCCAGCCGCTTCATCGTTCGCCGTGCCTCAGATTCCGCCCCCCCCGGAGCCTTTTCACCATACCACGGCATCACAAAAGCGATTTTCAACACTTTCTCACTCATGCTTCATCACTAGAATCTTGCTGCAAGCTCAATTCACTAATCGCCACAATCAACTGCTCATTAATCTTTTTCTGTTGTTCCGCCAGCCGCTGCACATAAAACAACACCAACCGATGAACCAGCCCACGTAATGCATCGATCAAACGGCCGATCACCGGAACAACAAAACACGCGGTTTCGCCAAAGCGATCTTTTGCATCCGAGAATACAAATACCCTTCATCATGCAAACAAGGCACCACAACACTCCGCTCAGGAGCGATCTGACAACCATAGACCGTACTAGGAAACATATAGGGAATAAAAAAGAAAATATAGTCAGCCGCATGCGCTCCCATATAGTGATACAGTTCCGGACAAATAAACAGATTGTCGAGCCAAGTCACCTCTTCTTCGGCCGTGACAGCCTGCCTCTGCATAAACTTAAAATTAATCCGATCAAAAAGCGGCTTATTTCGTCGTTTCACCGGAAACCGGCGCACCACCAGCCCCCCTTCCTCGCTCACACCAGCCCGATAGTGATTCCGGCTCCAATTGGCATGAAAATCCCGAATACACGTCGTCAACACTTCGACCTCATATCCGGCCGTCGCCAGCCGCTTCATCGTTCGCCGTGCCTCAGATTCCGCCCCCCCCGGAGCCTTTTCACCATACCACGGCATCACAAAAGCGATTTTCAACACTTTCTCACTCATGCTTCATCACTAGAATCTTGCTGCAAGCTCAATTCACTAATCGCCACAATCAACTGCTCATTAATCTTTTTCTGTTGTTCCGCCAGCCGCTGCACATAAAACAACACCAACCGATGAACCAGCCCACGTAATGCATCGATCAAACGGCCGATCACCGGAATCGTACTCTCCGTCACATGCATTTCAACCGACAAATCCTGTTGCAATAACCAAGCTTGATACAACGCCTTATAAAATGCAGGCGACTGCGTTTCCCCAAACAAATTCAGCTCAACCCCTTCCCCAATCGTCTGACTTTTTCGCTCAGCCAAAATTTGCACCCGAATATCGCGAATAATGGCGTCTACGTCAATTTTTTTCTCTTCCATACGCATAACTATTTACGGGCAACAACTTTATAAAAAAACGTTCAAGTCTCTTCGCTCATAACAGAGCAGACACTCCTTTCACATCCAAAATCTGCGCTATTACCCTATCTGTGTCTATATGTAACTGTTCACATCCCCTAGCTGTGGCCGGTGTCCTCACCGAGCCACAAACGGTGCGGTGAGTCAAAACTGCTGGGGGATGTGAATAATTACGTCTATATTTATTTACCACAACTCAACATAACCAACATACTAGAAAACTAGCCACCCTTTCTCTGAAGCTGTGGCCGGTGTCCCCACCGAGCCACGGAACGCGATGAAAACTAGCCAGCCCATGCCCGCCGACTTTGTTCCGTTAAAAAATAACGATACGCTTCCGCAACCACATCCGGCTGGTGCTGATCCACAATCAACTGACGCGCCGCACGGCCGATTTCCCGCCGCTTAGCTAAATTACGCACCAGCTCACGCACCTCTTCCAACAAAGATTCTTCATCCATAACCGGCACATGCACACACGCATCCCGATCAATTTCACTATACCAACCATGATTAAACACCACCGTCGGCCGCCCTAACGCCAAAGCCTGAAACACAACCGCCGAGGTTTCCCCAATCGTCGGGTAACGCAAATTCAAAATAATATCGGCCGTCTTAATCCAACGCAAAAAATCATGATAATCATCAACAAACCCGATCTGTGTCACAACCCCCTCTAGTCCCAACTCAACAATCTGCTCCTCCAACCCCAAATCGACCATCGGCTCGCCAATAATCAAATAATGCACATAAAGATTTTCTCGGCGCAATTGAACCAGTAAGCGCAAAATCATATCGATTTGCTTATTTTGCGTAATCTGACCAGCGCTCGCCAACACCACCGTATCGGCCGACACATTAAAAGAAGCTTTACTAAACGGCACAACCGACTGACTCGAATCAGTCATATCCAAAAATGGCACAACCGAAACCGGTAAATCAGCCACATGGGACTGCACCTGATGACGCACATAATCACTATGGGTTAAAACACCCAAACTACTTTCCAACAAACGCCGATTCAGCGGATTATCAAATAAATTCTCCGGAATCGCTCCCCGTGTCCGCCAATATCGCTCCGCCCCATCTTGACCATAAGCATAAACCAATTCGCGCAAATACAGCCGTCGATCTTCATGATGTCGCACCCGATCCGCAATCAAATGGTGCAAGCCATAATCATGCAACATAATTGTGCCACTATACCGCATCGCATACATGTAAATCGCGTCATGATGCAAACTATTCCCCATATGATAGAGCCGTCTATCATACCGCCACCACTCATCATGTAAGCGCAACAACGGCCGGACTTCACAACCAGCAAAGGAACCCTCTTCCTCTAAATCATTCGCATAAACAACCAGCTCAACCTTTTCCGCCAAATAAGGCAACAACCGCGCAGAATAATCCGCAATCCCGCTACGTTGTGGTGGTAAGGGGCTCAGATAAGCAACTTTAAGCATCATCACCATCTTCTAAAGAAGGCCCATTGTCTAAACTCACACGCTCATCACGCTCCTCAATCGCCTCATCGGTTTCACCGCAACTTACATCTTCTACAGGTTCTTCAGATTCCTCTACAGCAACAGCGCCATCCACACCATCATCATCGGCCGTAACATCTTCCGTCACAACTTCGTCATCAATACGCTCAACCGCGCTCAACATCGTGCGCTCATCATCGGCCGCGTCTCCCCCATCATCCGCCTCAGCCGAAACAACAACCGCATCCTCGCCAACCGGCTCGGCCGATTCATCCGTCTCCACCAAAACAATAGGCTCAATCCCCTCAAGCTCAGACAAACGCCCCGCAATCGTGCCCAATTCCCCACCCAATTGAGCCACCATACGCTTCAACTGCGCAATCTCTCGATCCTGTGTCGCAATCAGTTCAATCAAATCAAGATGCTGTCGCTCAATTTGTCGATGAATCCCGTTTTGCTGTTCAACATGATGGGTTTCCACCCAACGGCCGACAATGCTGTGCAAAAAAGCACGAATACGGCCGAAAAACGAATCGCGAAAAGGGAAAGGTGTCCGAGGAGGAAATAAAGGATCTGACATATGCTAGTTGTACTCATTATTCCGCAACGTGCCAAGTCGCCGGAAGCGAAACCAAACCATGAGTTTCCGGATTTTCCGTGTAGGTCACCTGAAATGTATACGCCTGATCATGATAATCATAGGTATGAACCCCATGTTTATCATGGACCGAAATCGTCAACCGATAAATCGAAGGCAACAACGCCAAATGATCGATCCGATACTGAACACAGCCACGGCCGTGAATCGTTCCAATCTTTAACCCCGCCATAAAGCTATTCGGGCTGTTCACCTGAATCCCATCTTGGCGAAAAATAGCCAAGCCAAATTGGGGATTATCGACCGCTTCAGTCGCATCATACTCAAGCTCAATCGTCATCGGCTCATTACTCCGAAAATTCTGCCCCGGTTTCCCCTCCCCATCAAGCAAACGCACCGCCGTCACCTTAACTTCACCAGACCCCCAACGGCTATGCTCGTTTAGCCCCTTCACCCCATCTAAAATTTTCTTTTGATCCCGTTCACGAGTAAATGTCGTATATTCCGACAAAACCTGACGCGGTTCCCCCGACATGACAATCTCACCTTGGTTGATCCAAATCAATCGCTCACACATATTTTGCATCGATCGCAAATCATGGCTCACAATAACAATCGTCATATTGCTCTGTTTCAGCGCATGAATCCGATCAAAGCATTTATTTTGAAAAGACTGATCCCCAACCGCCAAAATCTCGTCGATAAACAAGATATCCGGCTTCACATGGACCGCCACACTAAACGCCAAACGCATATACATCCCAGAAGAATAATGCTTGACCGGAATATCGATAAAATCTCCGACTTCAGAAAAAGCGACGACATCATCATACACCGCTTCAATCTGAGATTGCTCCAACCCCATCAACGCCCCGCTCAAAAACACGTTCTCACGGCCGGTTAACTCATTATGAAAACCCGCCCCCATTTCCAGCAACGCGCTCACACGCCCCGCCACTTCAATCAATCCACTAGTCGGTTTCATAATCCGAGCCGCCAGCTTAAGCATCGTGCTCTTCCCGCTCCCGTTGGTTCCGACAAATCCAACCGTCTCCCCTTTCTTGATTTCGTAGGTCAACCCCTTTAACGCCCACAAATCCGCTTTTTTCTCTTCTTTTTTCCCCCGCACCATACCGAGCAACAGCTCAAGCACACTCTGTGCTTGTGCCCCAGCCCGAGGAAATTTTTTGCTTACATCGTGGAATCGTATCGCCCAATCAGACATATATTTAATTATGAGTATGGAGTGACGAGTGACGAGTAACATTCGTCACTCGTCGTTCGTCACTCGTCACTTCTACTGGCTTAGTCGCGCCAATTCTTCTTCCGCCACACTCGGATCGAGCTTTTTGAAGAGCGGTTTCGCCTTTGGCAACTGACGGCCGACCGGAATCTCACTCCGCGCCCACACGCCCACGGCCGAACTGCCATCATAAGTCATACCCCGATGGCTACGGGTCTCTTCCCCATACTCAACAATCTGTTGCGATCCAAAAAGAGTCCCTTCTTCACCCAAAAGCTCATGCAAACGCTGACTGGTAAAAGGCAACACCGGCGCAAACAACGTCTTAAGTGCGCTCACAGCTTGCAATGTCACATATAACGCATGACCCGCTTCGTTTACATCAACTTTGGCCGTCTTCCAAGGGCTGGTTTCCTCCAAATATTGGTTCACCAGCGAAGAAAGCTTCATCGTTTCTTGCAAAGCCGCCCGGAATTTACACGCATCGTACAATGCCCCAACTTCAGCGAATCCCGCATCAAGTGCCGCCAACAACGTCGTATCACGTTCAGTCAGTTCGCTCGGTTGTGGCACCACACCGTCAAAATAACGGCCGATCATCTTCAAGGTCCGATTCGCCAAGTTACCCCAATTCGCCACCAATTCAGAGTTATTACGAGTCACATACTCACTCCAACTCCAATCGCTATCACGCGATTCCGGCATAACGGCCGTCAAATAGTAGCGCAACGGGTCCGGATCGTGCCGTTCCAACGCATCGACAATCCACACACCCCAATTCTGGCTACCACTAATTTTGCGCCCTTCCATGTTCATAAACTGATTCGCAGGCACATCATAGGGCAAGTTTAGCGTCCGGTTCTCGTTCCCTTCATCATAGAGAGATTTGGTCCCCAGCAAATAAGCGGGCCAAAAGATCGTATGGAACGGAATATTGTCTTTCCCAATAAAGTAAAAGCTCCGGCTATTTTCGCCAAACCACCACTCTTTCCATTTATCCGGTGTGCCGTTGTTTTTCGCCCATTCAATCGATGCCGATAAATAGCCGATTACCGCTTCAAACCAGACATAGAGCACTTTGCTTTCGTACCCTTCAACCGGAACATCAACACCCCAGTCCATGTCACGGGTCACCGCACGGCCGATCAACCCTTCGTCCAAAATCCACTTTTGGGTAAAGTTCAGCACATGGGGCCGCCAGTGCTCTTTATCCGTTTGAATCCACTCTTCCAAGCCATCTTTGGCAATCGCTGGCAAATCAACAAAGAAATGCTCCGTATCACGCATTTCAAGAGCACTATCATCAATTTTGCTTCGTGGGTTCACCAGCTCGGCCGCGCTTTCAAACAAGGTGTTGCAATTATCACATTGATCACCACGCGCCCGCTCATAGCCACAATTAGGGCATGTCCCTTCCACATAACGGTCAGGCAAAAAGCGATTAGCGGCCGGTGAATACATCTGCTTGGTTACTTTGGTATACAAATACCCATTGTCAAGCAAAGCGGTAAACATGTCCTGCGCAACTTTGTGATGGTTCTCAGTATCTGTTGTGGTAAACAGATCATACGTCAAGCCCAATCCCTCAAAGACTGTCAAAAAGCGATCATGATAACCGCCCGCTACCTCTGCAATCGACTTGCCCAACTCGTCCGCTTTAACCGTCACCGGTGTCCCATGTGAATCTGACCCAGAGACCATCAACACATTATTTCCCAACAAACGGTGGTACCGCGCATAAATATCGGCCGGTAAATAAGAACCGGTCACATTTCCTTGATGAATGTCCGCATTGGCATAAGGCCAAGCCACACTTACGAGAATATTTTCTTTGGTCATAACATCTATCTCTCACACCATTTCTAGCCACATAAAAGAAGGGATTTCCAAAGCGGCGCAACCAGCTTGAAAATCCCTTCGATCTGTTTTTTTGTTATGGTGTGATAATTAGCAAAATAAAGCAACCATTCAATCGTTTTCTTCACCCCTCTCTTCATTCCTCTCTTCATTCCTCTCTTCATTCCTCTCTTCATTCCTCTCTTCATTGAAGGGAGAGGGGTGAAAATCCAGTTAGACTGTTGCTGAATAGTTACAAAATAAAACAGAATTCAAACGCGCCGCAAGATCAAATTATTCCAACCCTAATAAAGCCCCGCAGGGCATATGGCTCATTGAATAAGAAAGATAGTTACGGTACGAAATATACACGTCTAATTCCCAATTAATCGTTGATTAGATGTCCAACTCATCTTCAATCAGCAAGGGTTCTTCTTCATCATCCCCACTGTCATCGGTCTCTAAATCATCTACATCATTTTCTGCGTATTCAGTCAACGCTTCAGCTAACAGTTCAAAATCATCTTCCGTAATCGAAAGATGAACTTGCCCTTCAGCCAATAACTCTTTGTACTTCGGCTGGCTTTCCAATTCAGTACTGTCTAACCAAAGTGCTTGATCCATTTTAGGCGCAAAAGCATCGATATCGATCGGGTAAACCCGCATAGATGTCCCTTTCGAGAAACCAAGATCGGCGTAATCCTTACCTGATGCTTTTTTCGGCTCTCCTGTAATCGTAGCGACGGCGAAAAAGGCACGAGAGCTCACACTATAATAAATGAAGCGGTCGCCCGACTTAATCGCAGGCCCTTTGGGGCCGGTAGGTGTCACAGTGGCCCGAATAGCGGCCGTGTTCAAATCCTCATTGTTAAACACCGCAATCGACTTAATATAGTGGCTCACTTGTGAACCAGCCTTCTTTCGCTTACGGTTACGGCTATTCTGCGCTTCCACATCCGCTTGAATATTTTCCCAAATTCGCTCTTGAATCCCCATATTGAGATTGGCTTCACTGCCATCTTCATAGCGAACTAGCATTTTGTTGCCATTGATTTCGAGCACTTCGTAATCGCCAATGCGGTTGGCGTATTGTCCTCCAACTTCAAACATTTCTGTTTCTCCACAACATTTGTATCAATCTATTCCTGTACAATCAGCCTATTTTCTATCTGCTTTTCAAGCCCCGCCGCTCTTTTATACAACTGTATTCACCAATCGGCCGGATTCTATTAGACAGGAACGATATTAGATTTTGATTTAGATTTCCCCTTTAGTTTATCATTGAGAGCGTCCAATACCCAAATTTTGTGTATGTATGACATCTAGGGAATGATCAATGTTCCTTTTTATCAAAAAATCCTCTCGATTGAATCGCTTTTTTCAAACGAAATCTATCACAATCGCACAAACTATTTATGCTAAAAAACTGGAAATTTTGGTTAGGCGTTTTTATTAGCGTCATATTCATGTGGTGGGCTCTAAACGGCTTAGATTTGGCTGAAGTCGGCCATTTTATCCAATCAGCAAACTATTGGTGGCTCATCCCAAGTGTGGTCGTCTACTTTATCGCCGTTTGGGTCCGCACTTGGCGCTGGAAATACATGCTCCAACCGCTCAAACAAATTTCGACCCGCGACCTGTTCCCCGTTGTAGTCATCGGCTATATGGGTAACAACATCTACCCACTACGTGCCGGTGAGGTGCTCCGCTCATATGTGCTTTGGCGACGCGAAGAAGTCCCGATTGGAGCGAGTCTCGCCACCGTTATCGTCGAACGTGTCTTCGACGGCCTTGTCATGCTGGTGTTTGTCTTTGCAGCCCTCCCCTTTTTCCCCTTGCCACCTCGTTACCAAAGCCTCGTTGTTTTTGCCAGCGTCGGCTTTCTCGGAGCACTCATCGTCTTCTTCATTCTAGCCGCTATCCCACAAACCACCTTACGTATCGCAGCTTGGTTTACCCAATTTCTCCCCGAATCGATCAGGCAACCAACAATGGAAATCACCGGACGGGTCTTAGATGGGCTCGTTTCGTTGCGCAGTTTCCGCAACGTCATCATGATCTTCTTCACCTCACTCATTATCTGGCTACTCGAAACGGTCAAATATTGGTTCGTCATGAACGCTTTTGATTTCGGTACCGCAGAAGTCACTTTTTTCGCACTCATGCTCATGAATGGGGTCGTCAACCTCGCAACCACCATCCCCTCAGCCCCCGGCTATGTCGGCACCTTCGATGTTCCGGGTATCGAAGTCCTCGTTTTATATGGGGTCGCCGAAGAGGTCGCCACCGCTTATACATTGATCCTTCATGTCGCGCTATGGCTCCCAATCACGTTGCTTGGCGCATACTATATGTTCCGCGAAGGGCTCCGCTGGGGAGACATTCAAGAAGCAGCCGCCATCGATAAAACAACAGCAGAAGAGCAAGCAACCACCAACAATTAATGTAATGATGCTCTTTTCTAGATTGCGCGTGTAAAATATTTCCCCTCCCCCGACTAGGCAAAACTGGTGCGAAGATGTACTTATAAATCACGGACAACAAGTAGCAAACGCCCCATAAGCAATGAAAAGTGACCTATTCCTAAATCCGACACGCCAAAATGTAATAACTAAGCGAAAAGGAAGATAGCGACAAAACTTCAGCCGCTATCGTGCAAACCTAAGTGCGTGCCATAGACGTGGCACATAATTCAATATTCTTCACTAACTGCAATTGATTAACCGGCTTCGACATATAGAAATTCGCCCCTGCAGCAATTCCCTCTTTGACCGCCAATGAATGTGATTTAGCGCTAATCATAATAATCGGCAAATCGGCCGTCTCAAGATTCGCACGAATCGCCTGAGCCGTCTTGATCCCATCTAATCGAGGCATCATCACATCCAAGATCACCACATCAGGCTTACTTCGGTCGATCTTATCCAGCGCCTGTCGTCCATCTTCAGCCTCATACAAACGGTATTTCTGACGCCGCAAAACCAAGCTTAGCAATTCCCTTGTCATTTCCTCATCATCAACAATCAGTACTTTTAAACTCATGGGTCCTTCCTCGATAGATAAATTTTTCCAGTACACAGGTACTGCAGGGTCAATTCTATCCCCATTTGCAAGAGTTGGGTGTAGTTAAATCGTCCATTTTGGCGTTAAAAAAGCGAAAAAAAATGAGAATCCATAATAAACACTGATAAAAAATTACTGATACTGCCGAATTTGGTGGGATAAGCGTAAATCGTTCAAAAATAG
>WTJY01000038.1 GCA_011524645.1 Anaerolineales bacterium
CGGGATGGGTGTTGTTGCCTACCCGTGGCGGCGGTCAGAGACCGGCCACAGACCGTTCGGGGGACACCGCGCTACGGTACAGGAACACCGCACTCGAGATAGGGGGAACACCACGCCCGAGGCAGGGGGCCGGCTACAGACCGTTCGGAAACACCACGTCACAGATGGGGATAGGGGTGAGCACACCACACCGCAACTGGTAGAAAATTACTGAATAGAAACGATTAGCAACCAGTGTAACAAGGTGACCCACCAAAAGAAATGTCGGTTCTCACCTAATAAATTCATCGATAGGGGGTTTTTCGGTCTCACTTGGTAAGTAATGCCCAGTGCAAATAGAAAAAACCAAGTCGCAACATGAACCCAAGAAGAACCTATACGGTGATCAAATAGCCGATATGTTAGCCAAGATACAAGAATTGACCCACCTGTTACCATTGAGACCTGCAAAACTATTGTAACTACAATTTCAAATTTGGAGATGTTTTTCATTTCAAAATTCTCAATCAATATGTATACCAATACCTGTACCAAAATAATCAACCAACTGAATTCGCCTCTCTTCCATTGGGCATGGGCAGTTTTTGATCCACCGTGAAATTTAAAGTATTTGTGGCAACAGGGTCAAACTATTTTTAACTCAGTCTGTAACCTCACTTTAGAGGTAATCTTTTATGATTCGCTTCTAAAGTAGGCGATGATATTGAGTTATAAGACATTAACTCATGTTACGCGCAGTGTGGCGCTCACCGGCCCAAGGTATGAGGTTGGTCACAGATGGTTCGGGGAACACCGCGCAAAAGGTTGGGTCTGCGGTTTCTGACCACATCGGCCGTAGAAGCACGCTGGGTTTTATAAACGAACCGGCCGTTTGCGGGACAAACGGCCGTGCTAACCGCCACAGCGACAGCAATTTCTACAATTGTGCCGGTCACAGACCTGCTATTTTTCATCCCACCTATGAAGCGTACTCACACTTGATTGCCGCCAGCGGTAACTGTCAGAGACCGGCCACAGACTGTTCGCGGACCATCACGCTACAGTTGGGTGGGGCGAGTTTGTAACACCGTGCTAATGTGAGTGTGAGGGAGATGCTAATTTACTACTGCAAATATTTACTTGCTCTGGTGACAGCAATGTCGTCCGTACTATACTGGTGCCACCTGATATTTTATGTGACCCGAAACATTCTATCTCATAGGAGGGGAGCAAATCCAAACAGTTGATTAATTTGGCGAAGGTATTGTGTTAGGATTCGAGAGTTTTTCAAAAAGTGTACTGCCTCTTGGGTGCACGAACAACCTGTCAGAAAAGTTAACATAACTAAAAATTCCGAACAAGCATATGCTTTGTTATCCAAATTGCCCCGATTTTCGTGCCGGAGGCACGAAAATCGGGGCAATTAAAGGGGGTTTTGCAGCGGCTTCGCCGCTGCAAAACCCCCTTGGAGGGTAAAAAAATTTTGATGACAACTTGTTCGTGGACCCCTGCCTCTTACTCTCATTGCGTTGCAAAGCGTATAGCGTTATCATCCGTTTCACTTTAGGAGAAGATGATTTCCCTCAGAAATAAGGGAAGTGAGGTACAACATCATGATTATCGATTTTGGACGTGAGGTATGCGGCCGTATTGGAGTAGCCTCGAATCGAGAATGGTTGGTCACCAATGGGATCGGTGGCTACGCGATGGGAACGATTGCAGGGATGCTCACACGACGTTATCACGGATTGCTCGTTGCCGCGCTTAAGCCCCCGCTCGGCCGGACACTTATGTTAACCAAGCTAGGCGAAACGGTTTATTACAATGGAGAGTATTACAACCTCCATACAGATCGTTGGTTTGGCGACGTTGATGACGATGATGACGATGACCAAGGCTCATCTGATGGGGTTGATGATCCACTTGGTCTTTACCACATAGAGCGCTTTCGTCTAGAAGGAACCATTCCTCACTGGACATTCGCTTGTGGTGATGCTGTGCTCGAAAAGCGCATTTGGATGAAGCAAGGGGAAAACACGACTTACATCCAATACAAGCTCATTCGGGCTACAGAGCCGATGACCCTTTACCCCAAAGCGATGGTCAACTATCGTGATTACCACAAAACGATGATCGCGGCCGATCTCGATACTTTCGTTGAAAAAGTCGATAAAGGGCTGCGCATTTTCATGTCCCCCCATGCCCACCCGCTCCATTTGCTAAGCGATCGGGCTACCGTTTATCCACAAATGGAATGGCACGAAGATTACTTCTTAACCCGCGAAGATTATCGCGGTCAGCCCGATATTGTGGAAGACCATCTCCATGTAGCCGACTTCGAAGTCATGCTACTGCCCGGTCAATCGGTCACCTTTGTCGCTAGCACCCAAGCCCGACCTAATCTTGATGGGGATGAAGAATATGCCCGTCAAGTAGCCCATGAAGAAGGGCTCATTAACCGCATCGAAGCGATGCATGGTGAAATCGATCCCCAAATGAAGCAATTGGTGGTCGCGGCCGGTCAGTTTATCGTCGAGCGAACCATCAATGATGTCACCGGTCATACAGTGATCGCCGGCTATCCGTGGTTCAGTGACTGGGGCCGTGATTCGATGATCTCGATTCCCGGCATTACCATGTGCAACGGCCGTCCTGAAATCGCCCTCAGCATATTGCGCACTTACTCTAAATTCGTCAACCAAGGGATGCTCCCCAATCGGTTTCCCGATGAAGGGGAAGAGCCAGAATACAACGCGTCCGATGTCAGTCTCTGGTATTTCCAAGCGGTGCGTACCTATATCGAAGGGACCCAAGATGATCAGTTTTTGCGTGAAGTCTATCCGATCTTGCAAAACATTATCCATTGGTATGAAAAAGGAACCCGCTACGGCATTAAAGTCGATCCGCAGGACGGCTTGCTCCATGCCGGAGAAGAAGGGATTCAGGTCACTTGGATGGATGCTAAAATCGGCAATTGGGTCATTACCCCACGCACTGGCAAACCGGTTGAAGTCAATGCACTCTGGTACAACGCCCTCTGTTGTATGGCGATTTTCGCGGAACGCTTGGGCTATAACGCGGCCGAATACAACAACATGATCAGCAAGATGAAAGTCGGTTTCGCTCGTTTTTGGAATGTTGAAGCGGGCTATTGTTATGACGTGTTAGATATGCCGAGCGGCAAGCACAACGCCCAACTTCGGCCGAATCAGCTTTTTGCCGTCTCACTTTCCCATAGCCCACTCGAGCCGGAACAACAAAAAACAGTGCTCGACATCTGTACCAGCCGTTTGCTCACCTCGCACGGGTTGCGCACGCTTGACACGGCCGATCCCGACTATATCGGTCACTACGGCGGTGATGTGAAGAAGCGGGATGCAGCTTATCACGAAGGAACCGTCTGGGGCTGGTTGATCGGTCCGTTTATCGCGGCGCACTTGCGTGTTTATAAAGACCCCGACTTGGCACGTTCCTATTTGACCCCCGCCTTGCGCCATTTGCGCGACCACGGGCTAGGCAGCATCAGTGAAATTTTCGATGGGGATGCCCCATTTACCCCTCGTGGCTGTCCCGCACAAGCGTGGAGCGTTGGCGAGTATTTGCGTGCATGGTGCATGATCCGTACCGTCGAAAAAAGCATGAGGGCTGAGTGACGCAACCGGTTCTCTCCCATTACCAAGCGGCCGTTCTGCTCAAAGCTCGTACTGAGCAGGAAACGGCCGTTTCCGTTTCACTTACGCTCAATATCGATGAATGCGCGGTCGATTTAACGGCCGAAGGGGTGGTCTTACCGGACGGGCAAATCCTCCCTTGGTCTGCAATCGAATATATTCACAACCAAGAAAACGCCGTATTCACCATAGAAAATGGTGCGGCCGATAAAGTTCACAATTTTTCGGACGAATTACAGCGCGCCTACTCCCTCTTTCCCACAAAAACCGCCCCGACCATGCTCGTCTCCGGTATTACGATGCATCGTATCGTCGATTGTGATCCCCACCAAGATACGCTCAATAAAATCAAAGCACTGGGTTCAAAACCGATCGGCCGTGTGCTCGACACCACGATGGGGCTTGGTTATACCGCGATTCAAGCGGCCCAAACGGCCAGTAAAGTGGTCACTTGCGAACTCGATCCCACCGTCGAAGAGGTTTGCCGCGCCAATCCATGGTCCCAAGAGCTCTTTACCCGAGACAATATCGAACGCCATATCGGCCACTGCTGGGACGTAATCGAAGAGTTTCCCGATGGGGCATTCGACGCCATCATCCACGACCCACCGATGTTTAACATGGCAGGTGAGCTATATAGCGTTGAATTTTATCGGGAGCTATATCGGGTGTTGCGCAATCGCGGCCGTCTCTTTCACTATATCGGCAACCCGCAGAAAAAATCAGGGGCGACCCACACACGGGGTGCCATTCGCCGCCTAAAAGAGGCTGGGTTTAAACGGGTCAGCGGCCGTGATCAAGCGTTTGGGGTGCTCGCGCTTAAGTAAAAATTGGCAAGTCTACGCTGGCGCAAAAGCTATCATTGAGCATCAGTTAAAATCGATCACCGGCCGAACTCCTTCGCCAACTGCGCCACTGACAAATAAATCAACGTCGGCCGGCCATGGGGGCACGTATGTGGGCTATGACACTGCTCCAACTGCTGAATTAGCTCTTCCATTTCGACCCGAGACAACGTTTGCCCCGCTTTGATTGACGCCGTTTTGCACACACGCCGAATAATCTTATCTTCAACTTTTTGCTGCATCGGCCGGTCCCCCCGCTCAAAATCAGCGATAATATCCATCATCACCCGCGTAGGGTCTTGATGTGCTACCACGGCCGGGATCGCCCGCACCATAAACGCATTCGGACCGAACGGCTCAATCTGAAAGCCCAACCCTTCTAAAATCGGAATATGATCCTGCAACAGCGTCGCTTGATCGGGTGACAAATGAATCGCGGTTCCCGCCATCAACCCCTGTGACGGGATCTCTTTCTTTTCATGGGCCGCTAAATAATTTTCATACTGAATCCGCTCATGGGCCGCATGCTGATCGATCAAAAACAGCCCTTCTGGCCCTTCTGTAATGATATAGCTGGACCCCACTTGCCCCACCACGCGCATAATCGGCAACCGCTCCCCCGCCAAAGATCGGGCCGGTTGTTCCGGCATCGAGGGGGGAACAACCGGCGAACGAGGCAAATCAAGTCCCATCTGCGGTTGCACACCAAAATCAAGCTGTCCCATTTCTCTGGGATAATTTGGCATCGGCGCGGCCGGATCGGCCGACTGATGGCTCGCCACACGTCGCCACAAATCGTCATCGCTACCAGCCGTAAATCCCTGATTACTGCGCCCCTCCCAACCGGTCGGCTGAGTCAGTGACTCAAAATGGGTGGTGCTAATGTGGCGTACCGGTGTATCTTCGATCAGCACCGATCTCACCGACTTTTGGATCGCCCCAAAGATCCGCCCCGGCTCGCGAAAGCGCACTTCGGTCTTCGTCGGGTGCACATTGACATCAACCATATCGAACGGCATCGACACAAAAATAACGGCCAGCGGGTACCGGCCGATCGGTAATAAGGTGTGATAGGCTTGCACCACCGCATAGGTTAAATTGCGATCTTTGATCCAACGGCCGTTCACGAACAGCGTAATGTGGTTCCGATTAGCCCGATGCAAGCTCGGTGGCCCCGCATATCCAGCTACTTGCACCGATCTACCGCTCTCAGCCAGCGTCAAATCCGCTTCTTCATCCCCCACCGGTAGCAAGTCACGCGCAATATCCGCCCCATACACCGCCACCAATACATCACGCAAATTCCCGTTCCCCGGGCTTTGGAAATTAATTCGGCCGTCGTGGGTCAAACGAAAGCGGATATCGGGATAAGCCATCGCACACTTCGTTACAAACTCATCGATTAAACGCTTTTCGGTCGCCACCGTCTTTAAAAACTTGAGCCGTGCAGGCACGTTAAAAAATAGCTTTTCGACTGAAATAACGGTCCCTTGTGGGGCCCCCACACTTTCCATACTCACCCGATGTCCTCCATCGAGCACCAAGCGCACCCCCGCACCGGCATCCCGTGTGCGGGTGACAATCGTCAATTGGCTCACGGCTGCTATCGCCGCTAGTGCTTCCCCTCGAAACCCGAGGGTTTGAATCGACTCGAGTTGATCGGCACTGGTGATTTTCGATGTGGCATGGCGCAAAAAGGCGGTTTCAACTTGGTTGGTGGATATACCACGGCCGTTATCTGCGATTTTAATCGCCGCACGCCCCCCCTGACGGATATCGATATTAATCGTGGTGGCCCCCGCGTCAATCGCGTTTTCCACCATTTCTTTCACGGCCGATGCGGGTCGCTCCACTACTTCACCGGCCGCAATTTGTGAGGCGAGCTGTTCAGAAAGTACACGAATAGTCATAAAGAAATTATAACATTAATTCGCTATTTTGTTCTAATCGAGACTCAGTTCCAGGGCAATCACATTCTAATTTTTGGAAGGGTGGTGGATAGCATAGTTGTTTCAAATGTTGTCTTCAGGGGGTGTTTTTGCGGCTCCGTCGCAAAAACACCCCCTAAAAGTGGGGTCATGGTGAAAATAGTCCACCTTACGATCGATTTGATTTAGAATGCGACTACTCTGTCTCTATCCCTATTTTTCGTCCCTATCCTTTTTACTCTAGCGGCAAAATAACAGAAGATTTCACCTCTTGTAGCAAAATACTGGTCGATATTTGGGAAATACCACGCAGTGGGATCAAACGCTGATGCACGAAATCCTGCAACGCCTGCCGATTTTTTAAGGCCACCTTTAAAATGTAATCGTATTGCCCAGTCACATTATGGCACTCCAACACCTCCGGTAACTCTTTGACATAGTTCTGAAAAGAATGGAGCGATTTAAGCTCGTGTACATGCATGCTGATATGAATAAAGCAAAGCAGGTCAAAGCCTAAAGCTTCTCGGTTCAAAATAGACACATACTGCTCAATCATCCCTGTCCCTTCTAGCTTATTTACTCGGGTGTGGGTCGCCGACGAAGACAGGTTAAGCTGTCTCGCCAACTCCGCATTGCTGATACGGCTATTGCTTTGGATGATTTTCAACAATTGAAGATCGATTTCATCTAATTCCATCTCTTTATTTTAACTCTTTTTGAGCCAGATTAAATCAATTCCATCTTCCTACCGGAATCTCTGCGCTTTTGCCACACAAAAAGAGGACAAAAGACGCTAAATCGGCCGATTTTCCGCACACATTGACTCAAATAATTATCCCGCTTCATCTAAAATAGGTTTATGTTGGCGAAAATTTGTTGTATCTCCCCACAAACCCATATCTGTTGTATGTGTTGTTGTCCAAATAAGGGACGGGTGATACGGCCGTGTTAGTCCACTAACAAACAAAGTATCAACCGATCCCCGCACGCGGCTGGGATTGAGTAAACAGAACCAAATCCCCAGCCCCGCTGGGGATTTTTAATTTACGACCCCAAACAGGTCACTAAATAAGAGAAGAGAGATGAGCGATTTAACTTGGAAAGATCGACTGCAAAACCAAATAGACCCCGATTCGTTACAGGAAATCGATCTATTTGAAAATCAAATTACCCTCAAAAAGCAGGGAAAGCTCGATGACAAAGTGTTTGGGGAAACACGCTTGCGTCGTGGAGCCTACGGCCAGCGGTATGACAATGGTCAACGCCACAATGGTGCAGAAAGTGTCACTATCCCCTTCCCCTCCGATGGACTCACCAAAGGGACCGAAACAGTTTGGGATGCTCCCGGCATGCAGCGCATCAAAATCCCGTATGGCGGGATGAACCCGGAGCAACTCGATCTGCTCGCCCAAGTGGCCGAAGAATACTCAGACGATATTTTGCATATCACCACACGGCAAGATATTCAGCTCCACTTTGTCCATCTCGAAGATACCCCCGATCTCATGCGTCGTCTGGGGAGTGTCGGGATTACCACACGGGAAGCGTGTGGTAACTCAGTGCGCAACATCACCGGTTGCCCGCTAGCCGGTGTCTGCCGCACCGAAGCGTTCGATGTCACCCCCTATGCCGATGCGATGACATGGTTCCTGCTCGGTCATGACGATGTTCAAGATTTCGGCCGGAAATTCAAAATCGCCTTCTCCGGTTGTGCCCATGAAGCGTGTGGCTTGGTCACCATTCACGACCTCGGCTTTATCGCCCGACTCGAAAATGAGCAGCGGGTCTTTGATATTTTTGTCGGTGGCGGGTTGGGGACAGTCCCTCACCAAGCTCAACTATTGGCCCAAAGCGTGCCAGAAGACGAAATTTTGCCGGTCACCCAAGCGGTTTGCCGTGTCTTCGCCCGACTCGGGGAAAAGAAAAACAGAAACCGTGCGCGTCTCAAGTTCCTTGTCGCCAAACTCGGCATCGACGAATTCAAGAAGCTGGTTCAAGAAGAACGGACCATCTTGCCCCATGATGATCGCTGGACCGACTATCTCAAAGATGTGCCAGAACAAGTTGACCAACCGTTACGCGCGCCAACATTCTTAAATGGAGCCCCATTGCCAGAAGGGTTTAGCGATTGGTATACCACCAATGTCTATCATCAACGACAAGCGGGCTACACCACCGTCACGATTAACTTACCGCTCGGTGATATTTCTTCACCGCAAGCGTACGCCCTCGCCGACATCGCCCGCAAATATGTAGGGGAAAGTATTCGCACCACTGTCGAGCAAAATCTAGTTTTGCGTTGGGTTTCTGAAAAAGATTTACCCGACCTCTATCGCGAACTAGATGCGGTTCATTTGGCCGCCCCCGGTGCAGGAACTGTTACCGACATCACCTCTTGCCCCGGTACAGACACCTGTAAATTGGGCATCGCGGCATCACGTGGCTTATCTGGAGAATTGCGTGATCGTTTAATCGCGCAAAACGGTTCGCTCCATCCGGCCGTCTCCGACCTTAAAATCAAAGTGTCCGGTTGCTTTAACTCCTGCGGTCAACACCATATCTCCGACATCGGTTTCTTTGGTAATAGTCGCCGTCGCAACAACCGCGCGGTTCCCCACTTCCAAGTCGTTTTGGGGGGCAAGTGGGAGGACAATGGCGGTTCATACGGCCTCGCGGTCGGTGCGGTCCCCTCAAAACGGATTCCAGACGTCTTCAACGCCATCACAGATCGTTATGTCAACGAAAAAGAAGCCGAGGAAACGTTCCAAAACTGGATCGGCCGTCTTGGTAAAAAAGAGATTCGCACCATGCTCAAACCATATATGGATGTCCCCGTTTACGAAGAAAGCCCAGAACTCTATTCCGATTGGGGTGATCCACGCGAATACACCATCGGTGACATCGGTATTGGCGAGTGTGCGGGGGAAGTCGTTTCACTCTTTGCCATCGAAGTTGCCCGCGCCGAAGGGGAAGCGTTCGATGCGCTTATCGAACTCGATGAAGCAAACTATGTCACGGCCGAAGCCAAAGCGTATAACGCGATGGTCCTCGCCGCGCGTGCCCTTATCCGCAATGAATTTATCGACATCGGTGACGATCCAGCCCGAATCGTAACTGAATTCAAAACCCGCTTCTACGATACAAAGCTCTTTTTCGACAAATACGCCAAGGGTAAATTCGGCCGTTACCTCCTCCAGCGGCACGACAGCCCACCAGCGGCCGAGCAAGTCACTGAAGCGGTCGCCCATCGCCTCATCGAAGAAGCCAACCTCTTCATCGAAGCGGCCCACGCCTGCGATGCTCGCATCGCCCAAGCGCGGCAAAACACCCTCAAACCGATTCTCTAAAAGTATGAAAGATGAAATATGAAGTATGAAAAGCCCCGTTGCTACCATTTCATACTTCATACTTCATACTTCTTAATTCAAAATCTCATGACACCAGAACGTATTCAAATCAAACTATTCCGCCACAGCGAAACCGACTTAAAAGAATTGATCCCGACCTTTCACGAATGGATTCGTGATGAAACGGTTGACGGATTATTGATCGATGTTGCCGATTATCGGCATGTTCCCAACGGTCCCGGCCTTCTCCTCATGGGGCATGATGGGGATTACAGCGTGGCTAATGACAACGGCCGGACCGCCATTGTCTATAAACACAAGCGAGATTGGCCCAGCGCAGAACTCGCAGATCGCGTTAACTTCGCGCTAGATCGCGCTTTAAATGTCGCTAGCAAGCTCGAAAGCGACCCTATCAATCAAATCGAAATCAGCTTTCCTGACCGCTTAAACACCCCCAACACGGCCGAAACCTTCGAAGCTCTCGCGCCCACTATCTCCACAGTCGCATCTCAAGCCCTCAACACCCCTATCCAATTTACCCACGGCTCAACCGACCCGCGTCATATGTTCGCGCTCCTCAGTCAACCAAACCAAGAGATCGTCCCACAAGCCAAAATCTAAAACCGCCAATCTAAAATCTCATGTCTGATTCTTTCAAACCATTTATCCAAGCGGTCGGCCGAGGCGAAAAGCTCAAAAGAGACCTAACCTATGATGAAGCGAAAAGTGCCCTGCGCATGATTTTGCGCCGTGAAGCGACCGATATTCAAGCGGGTGCGTTCTTAATCGCACAGCGGGTCAAAGGAGAATCAGTCGCGGAAATCAACGGCATGGTCGATGTCATGCGTGAAGAATTTATGGTGCGCATCCAACCCAAAGTGACCGATCTTCTCGACATCGCCTGCCCTTACAATGGGAAAAATCGAACCGCACAGTTGGCACCGGCCGTCGCCCTAACGCTTATCGCGGCCGGTATTCCGGTTGTCCTGCACGGCGGCGAAGGAATCCCCACCAAAACCGGTATCACCCCCGGTGCGGTGCTACGAAAAATGGGAATTTGCACCCATCTCGCCCCCAATCAAGTCCAAGACCAAATCGAACAAACCGGCTTCGGTTTTCTCAATGTGGTCCATTACAGCCCTGTGTGGGTTAGCTTGTTACCGGCTCGCCGCCAATTCGGTTTACGCACGGTGTGCAATACTATCGAAAAGCTCTTTAATCCGGCCGATGCCCCCTATCAAATCAGTGGCTTTTTTCATGCTAACTATATTGAACGCATTCGTTCAACCCAAACCGGCACCCAAAAAAGCTGGATGATCAAAGGGGAGGAAGGCTCAATTGAAACCGCTGCTGGTCGCCGCACCCCGATCTATGGCACGGCCGCCGACGATACCCTTACCCTGTCACCCAAAGATGTCGGATTAAACGAGCGGGAGCGGATCGAAGTCGAACCATCGGCCGCAAAACATGCCGCCATTAACCTCGATGTCATTAACGGCCAATCAGGCCCAGCCACAGACCAAGTCGCCCTCACGGCCGGTACGATCTTGCATCTTATCGGGCAAAGTGACTCAGTTCCGGCCGGTTATGAAAAAGCCCGCCAACTTATATCAACCGGCCAAGCCCAGTCAAACTACCAAAAAATTTCCACATTCCACCCCACTCCCTGCTAACTGACTAAACCGATCTCGAGAGCCGATGGCCCAGAAAGCCCCTCTCTACTCTTGACTCTCTACCTATCATGAAACCATATCCAATTTTTCTCGTCGGACTTGAACAAAAACATTGCATCGTTATTGGCGGCACCCACGAAGCGGAAGGCAAGGTAAAGGGGTTGCTCGAATGTGATGCAAACTTAACCGTGATCTCGCCCATTTTAACCCCCACTTTGCTTGATTGGGCGGAAGAAGGACTTTTCACATGGATCCCTCGTAGTTATCAGCCGGGGGATCTCAAAGGGGCGTTTTTCGTCTTGGCTGAACGGGCCGACCCGATCACCAACTGCCATATCTGGGCTGAAGGACAGCACGAAAACTGCTTGGTCAACGTGATGGATGTGATTCCCTACTGCAATTTCGCGGCCGGTTCAGTCATTCGTCAAGGGCCACTAACTATGGCGGTCTCGACCAGCGGTGCCGCCCCCGCATTCGCCGTGCGCTTACGCCAACGTCTGCAAAAAGAGTTTGGCCCAGAATACAAAACCTATCTCGATTGGTTACAGTCGATCCGTGGCCATATGAAAGAGACCCATCCCGCCTTCCCTCAGCGGAAAAAATGCTGGTACGAGATCGTCGATTCCGACATTTTAGAGCTGATTCGCAATGATCAGTTAGAAGAAGCGCGTGATCTATTGCAAGAAATCAGCGAAATCGAGCAACTACCGCACGAAATCCAAACACACGTCTATCACCAGCTCCCCGCGGCGGCTGATTAGATCGGGTGATATGGCATATTACACTTTTTTTGTTTTTCAGACATGGAACGGAAGCGTTTAAACGGCCGTTTTTCGCACCGCCTGTCTCCGATTCAAGGAAAGCAAAAACTCTAACTGCTCTTCCCTTCATGATCGTCATAAATGGAGCGAAACACCAGTTGAATTGCAACTGAACAAATTGCATACGTGGCAATTGTTCTGTCGCAGAAAATAATCAAATCATAAGGAAGAAATGATGTTTAATGAATCAAATCTCGGTTTATCTCACTCTGAGATCGATATACTTAACCAACAGTTTGAACTAGAAAATCCCCAGACAATCCTAAATTGGGCCTTGAATCACTTTGGGGAAAAGCTAACAATCGCAACAGGATTTGGTATTTCTGGAATTGTGTTAATGCATATGGTTAGCCAGATTCAACCCCAAGCATCCTTTTTTTACTTACAAACAGATCTCCTTTTTCCTGAAACAATGGCTCTCAAAAATCGGTTAGCCACAGAATTTAATATCACATTTACAGAAGTTCATTCCAACTTACGACTCGATCAACAAGCCAAACAATATGGGCCAAGTCTTTGGCGCAACGACCCTGATTTATGCTGTCATCTTCGCAAAGTAGACCCTTTGCGCCGCCATTTAACCGATAAACAAGCATGGATAACCGGTTTACGTCGAGATCAATCCCCTTCACGCGCTCAAATCAAAAAGATTTCTTGGGATGCTGTCAATCACCTCACGAAGCTAGCACCGCTAGCCGATTGGTCGCGCGATCAGACTTGGCAATATATTCGTGAAAACAATCTACCCTACAATCCACTTCACGACCAAGGGTATCCAAGTCTGGGCTGCACAGTTTGTACACATAAAGTCAAAAGTGATGCGGCCGAACGATCCGGCCGCTGGGCAGGGCAAGAGAAAAGCGAATGTGGTATTCACATTCAGCCAGATGGCACAATCACTCGAAAAAGAAAATCGTAACGGCCGGTGTCGCCCCGATTATCATATTCCTCATCTGGGCAAAAAAGAAATATAAAAACGCTCTGACCGGTGCGACAACTTCTCGGCCGATCAACTCGATTCTCAATTTGTTCTGTTCCCATCTACATAATGCGGAAAATCATCGTTCAAACGGCCGATTTTCCGCATTTTTTTAGCCCCACACCCACACAAAAATCGCCATAATTACACAAATGCTTTATCGGGAATAAAGTGATAGAGACAAAGGATAGGGCTAGAGAACCACCCTTGCAAAGGGCATTCCCTCACCCCCATCTTCTCTCATCCTCAAATTGATTGACTCAAAATCAACTCCCATAAAGTCTAAATTCAACCAAACCGAGAGAAAATCTCTTTCTCTCTTCTCTTTCTCTTTCTTCCTATGAACCATATTGAAACAGACCTCATCCGTCATCAATCACCCCGTTCGCAACATGGCGAACATTCGAGCTCCATATATCTCACCTCTAGCTTTACTTTTGAAAGTGCCGAACACGCCCGCGCTATGTTCGCCAAAGAGCAAGAAGGATATATCTACAGCCGTTATGATAATCCCAATGTGGATGAGCTCATCGATAAAATCTGCCGTTTGGAAGGTGCTGAAGATGGGATCGCCGTGGCGTCCGGCATGTCGGCCGTGTTCACCGGTTTGGCCGGTTTGCTCGGCCAAGGGGATCATGTCCTCGCCTGTCGCTCCGTCTTCGGTTCTACCCATCAAATCTTGACCCAAATCTTGCCCAAATGGGGCATCAGCCATAGCTATGGTGACATTAATAATCTTGAATCTTGGGCCGATCTGGTTCAGCCCAACACCAAAATGTGCGTGGTCGAAACCCCCTCCAACCCCGCCCTAGATTTAATCGATTTGGCGTGGCTCGGCCGGTTCTGTCGTGAACGAGATATCCTACTGCTTGTCGATAACGTCTTTGCCACCCCGCTTTTACAAACCCCGATCCGCTTTGGAGCCCACTTGGTCATGCATTCCACCACTAAATTTATCGATGGCCAAGGGCGTGGCATCGGCGGCATTTTGGTCGGTGACTCAGAGCAAATCGCGAAAATCCGCTTTTTCGCCCGCCACTCCGGCCCCGCCATGTCCCCTTTTAATGCATGGCTCTTTAGCAAAAGCCTAGAAACTTTGCCGGTGCGCATGGAACGCCATTGCGACAATGCTGAAAAATTAGCCCAATATCTGGCCGATCATGACGATATCGCCTTTATTCGATACCCACACCATCACACCCACCCACAATACGAACTCGCCAAACGACAAATGTGTCGCGGTGGCGGTCTCGTCACCTTTGAACTCAAAGGAGGGCTCGACCACGGCCGTGCTTTTCTCGATGCCCTCAACATGTGTTCCCTCTCCTCTAACCTAGGTGACACCCGCACCATCGCCACTCACCCTGCCAGCACCACCCATAGCTCACTTACCGAAGAAGATCGCCAAGCGGTCGGCATTACGGCCGGGCTAGTCCGCATCTCTGTCGGGCTCGAACACCACGAAGATCTTATTCGGGACATATCGACAGCCCTAGAAAAAACGCGCCACCTAGCCAATTCCACCTCTCTCAAAATCTCCTAAAACCGGTCTGCAAGCAAACGGTGAACCTATCGCGATTTTTGCCTATGAGATAAATCTCACGGCTAGAACAACGGTCTGAGGCCTTACTCAGGCCGTTGTTATAACGGAGGCATTTATGCCTCCCGCGTATCCTCGCCCAATTAAAAAAACAACTTCCCCCTTGACAACTCTCTTCACCTTTCGCATCATTACCTACCAAAGTTCACGGAGTGACTCATAATTCACTCCCATCAGGTTAAAGGAATAGAAGAGATTTATGTCAACTGAGAACGCCGCATCTAACAACTTTATTCACGATGTGATTGATGAACACAACGCATCCGGCCGGTTCGATAATCGTGTACACACCCGATTCCCCCCAGAACCAAATGGCTACCTGCATCTCGGTCACGCCACCGCAATCTGCACCAATTTCGCTATCGCCGCGAAATACAATGGCAAAACCAATCTACGCTTCGATGATACCAACCCGACTAAAGAAGAGACTGAATATGTCGAAGGGATCATGAACGATATCCGCTGGCTCGGGTTTCAGTGGGACGAGCTATTCTATGCGTCAGATTACTTTGAACAGCTCTACACATGGGCCGTTCAACTGATCAAAGATGGCCATGCTTATGTGGATGATCTATCTCAAGAAGAGATGCGCGAATATCGCGGCACGTTAAAAGAACCGGGGAAAAACAGCCCCTATCGGGATCGCTCAGTCGAAGAAAATCTCGATCTGTTTGAGCGCATGAAAAATGGGGAATTTGCCGAAGGCTCACGGGTATTACGGGCCAAAATCGATATGGCATCCCCCAATGTCTTGCTACGTGACCCCACCATGTATCGTATCCTTTTCACCCCCCATCATCGGACCGGTGACAAATGGTGTATCTATCCGATGTATGACTGGGCCCACGGACAAAGTGACTCAATCGAAAAAATAACCCATTCATTGTGTTCTCTCGAATATGTCAACCACCGGCCGCTCTATGACTGGTTCGTCGAAAAATTAGCCATCTACGCCCCACAACAAGTGGAATTTTCACGGGTTGGCCTTAACTACACCATCATGAGCAAGCGCAAATTGCGCCGCTTGGTTGAAGAAGAACATGTAGACGGCTGGGACGACCCACGTATGCCGACGATTGCTGGCATCCGTCGCCGTGGCTATCCACCGGCCGCCATCCGCAACTTCTGTGAACAGGTCGGAGTGGCGAAATCCTCTTACGTCATGATGGTCGATATGGCTCAGCTAGAATCGGCCGTGCGTGATGAACTCAATCGGGTCGCTCCGCGCGTCTTCGCGGTGCTTGATCCGCTCAAAGTGGTCATCGAAAATTATCCAGAAGGACAAACAGAAGAGTTCGCAGTCAACAACCATCCGCAAGACAAAACGAATGAAGAGACCCGCATGGTCCCCTTCTCTCGGACCGTCTATATTGAACGGGGTGACTTCGCTGAAAATCCTCCCAAGAAGTTCTTCCGTTTGGCGCCCGGCCGTGAAGTGCGCTTGATGAAGGCCTATCTCGTCACCTGTAACGAGGTGATCAAAGATGAAGAGGGAAATGTCATCGAACTCCGTTGCTCTTATGATCCAGAATCGCGCGGAGGCAACCCCGCCGACGGCCGTAAAGTTAAAGGGACCCTCCACTGGGTTTCGGCCGAACACGCGCTCGACGCCGAAGTTCGTCTCTACGACCGCCTTTTCAACCAGCCAGACCCCGATGACGTACCGGACGGTGGCGACTTTACCGACAATCTCAATCCAGACTCATTGGAAACGATTACGGCGAAAGTTGAACCGAGCTTAAGTGAATCAGACAACGGAGATCGCTACCAATTTATGCGCCAAGGGTATTTCGTGCCCGATCAATCGAGCACGGCCGACAAGCTGGTCTTTAATCGCACCGTTGGCCTAAAAGACAGCTGGGCCAAAGCGAAAAAATAGCCCATGTCTGATCGTCGCCCGCTGACACCGGCCGAGCTTGATGAAGCCCTCGACCAAAAACTCGAGGGCTGGTCAATCGTTGACGGCAAGTTGCATAAAACGTTCCAGTTTCCCAATTTCGCCCAAGCGCTCGGCTGGATGGTCAGTGTCGGGGTGTATGCCGAAAAAATGAAGCATCACCCCGAATGGTCCAACGTCTACGGCCGTGTCACCGTCAATCTCGTCACCCATGATATGGACAATCAGATTAGCACATGGGACATTAAACTAGCACGACGAATGGACAAGTTGAGTCAATAAATGGGGCATGATGCTCAAACGTGCCATGCCTCATCCCCTTTTAAGATGATCCCCTTCATTACGTCCTTTCTACTCTGGGCCGTTCTGCACAGCTTTACCGCATCCCAAAAATGTAAAGACCTTGTACGCCAACGGGTAGGTGATATCGGTTACCATGCCTCCTACCGCTTTGTCTACAATGTCATTGCGGTTCTTTCGATCTTGCCCGTTTTTTACTTTTACTGGTCCCTCCCCGATATGACGTTCTGGCGTGTTCCATCTCCGTGGCCATGGCTTATGATCAGTTTACAGGTTATCGGGCTTATCGGCGCGGCCGTTTCCGTCATCCAAACCGACGCCCTAAGTTTTATCGGCTTACGCCAGCTCCTCGACCCCCAAGCAGCCCAAAACAAAGCGGGGCTAGGTGAAACACTCTATATTGTCGGTCTCTATCGCTGGATGCGGCATCCACTCTACACCTTTAGCATGATGATTCTCTGGTTCTCCCCCATCATGACCCGCAACACCCTTATCTTTAACCTACTCGCCACCTCATACTTTATTTTCGGATCAATCATCGAAGAGCGGCGACTTACGGCCGACTTCGGCCAAGCCTATATTGATTACCAAGCCGCCGTCCCCCGCTTCCTCCCCAAAATCAAATAAAATGACGAATGGCGAACAACAAATACATGATGATTTTATTCGTCACTCGTCACTCGTCACTTAGACTATTCTTTTAAGACCCCCGGTAAATAAATCTGATTGGGCAGTTCTGCAACATTGGCACGGAACGGATCGGAGAATTTTTCGTCTGCCAGCAAGGCTTCATCGGTTAGGGTATGAAGAAATGCGACTAATGCTGCCTTTTCCGCATCAGTCAAATTAAGACGCTGTGGATTATCGTTCCGGCCGACCGTTAAACGATCATCCGTATTCGGATGATCTTGAACCCCCGAGTTGTAATGTTCAACCACTTCTTCAAGGGTCGCAAAACGACCGTCATGCATAAACGGTCCGGTCACCGCAATATTGCGTAACGATGGGACCTTAAACTTCCCTTCATCATCGATATCGCCGGTCACACTAGCCAACCCGCGATCTGTGGTTGTCGCATCAAGCCCCACATTACGCGCTTCATCTCCGATAAAGAGATCCGTTTCATGGCAATTGTCACATTCTTGGTTAAAGATTTGTCGGCCGAGTTCTTCCTGAGCCGTAAAGTTGCTAAAGTTATTATCAACCCCTGCATCATACTTTGATTGATAAGAAATGATCGAACGCACATATTGGGCCAAAGCGAAAGAAACCCGCTCATTGGTAATTTCGGCGGTGCCAAACGCATCTTCAAATAGCTCGGGGTAATAGTCAAGCTGATTGAGCTTAATCAACATTTCATCAAGCGTTAGCCCCATCTCTACAGAGTTCTGAATCGGTTCAAGCACCTGTTCTTCTAAAGTGCCCGCCCGCTCGTCCCAGAAAAACGCCCCATTTTCGTAATATCGTGCATTCGACAAGCCCATCGAATTCCGGCCGGTCAGTTCCCCTGCAAATCCAACACTCAGTCGGTCAGGGTCAGAAAATCCGACCTCTTGTTGATGACAAGAGGCACACGAAACGGTGTTATTGGCCGACAAGTTTTTGTCATAGAACAAAACACGCCCCAAAGTCGCCCCAGCATCGGTCACCGGATTGTTGTTGGGTGTGTTGTCTAAATTATTAATCCGGCCGCCGCGAAAATGGTTCGGCAGGTTTGGATCAGCATAGTTGTAATGACTATCTGGCAATTCAGGGATAAGCAATGTCGATACCTCTGTATTGGTCGATTGGGCCTGTGCCAATATAGAAGCCAATGAAAGGCCTAAGATAAAGATCGCGGGAAGTGTAAGTCCGAGTTTGAGAGCTTGATAAAGAGTTTTTCGCTGAATCATTTAATCTCCTAGATAAAAATATAAAACTACCTCAAAAATCATATCAAGTAGCTTTAAAGAAATTGTGTAGTTCCGTTTTACAAACGGTTTACATCTTAAAGGCCAGCACCGGTCACAATATCCCACTGCACACGAAACACAATCCACAAATAACCCCACAGCATCAACACCAAACCGATCACCAGATAACCCAACCAGACTGAAAATTGGGCCTGATTTGACCAATCGGAACGTCGAAAGTTCGCTTTAATCACATCTAACAACACAAACACACGATATTGCACTGCGCTCCATCCCGCAAACAAACAAACCGCTCCCCACATCAAATCATACCCAAATAAGGCCAACAAATGGGATGTGGTCAACGCGCTCCCATATCCTTGACGAAATTGTGCCAACACAAAGGCGAATATCAACGCCAAGGTTTGGCGAGTAATCGCCTCTTGTTCGACCGCATTGTAATCATCTTCATTGCGGATAAACACAAGCCACACAATTTGTACCCCAACCAAAACGGCCGACGCGATAAAAATCCAAACTAAGGTACGCATAACAAAATTACTGATACTGCCGAATTTGGTGGGATAAGTGTAAATCGTTCAAAAATAGTCGATTTACAGGGGTGTCATCCCCGCGTAGGCGGGGATCCACCGCTCAAACAGAGTTGGATTCCCACCTTCGTGGGAATGACAATCGTTAATTGATCAAGTCCCACCAAATCCGACAGGGCTAGCAAAATTATAGCAAATCGCCTCCCTTTTTCGCTTTGTGCAACTAAATCTAAAGACGCTTAATGGAAACCAAGGAGATTGATATAAAAAAAACTTTGTCTTGCAACTCCTTGAAGCATATGAAGAGCCAATTTAAAAATCAAAAGACCCCGTTGGGGCGGGGTCTTTTGTCGGAAGAGGAAAAAAAGGAAAAATTAGAGAGAAAAATGTCTATCTGTCTTGTTGTTTGTTGATAACAGTATAGAAGATTTATCCACCTAGCTAAATCGCTCCAGCCACACTTTACCTGTTAACTCCTTGACCCGAGACATGCTAGACAGTAAACATCTGCCCTATTTTAGGGATTAAGACCCGCGAAGACCCTGTTTCACCAAATTAGAGATATTCCCGCTGTGATCAATATGGGCATGGGACAAAATCAGTAAATCGACTTCGGCCGGATCAAAGCCAAACGACTTATTACGTGCATAACTATCTGGCCGCTTTCCTTGATAAATACCGCAATCAAGTAAGATATTTTTACCATTCACTGTCAGTAAGTGCTGAGAACCGGTCACCGTCTGTGCCGCGCCATAAAATGCGATTTCCATGTGATTGTCCTTAATGCTACTTTTCTGATACTGCCGAATTGGGGGGGATATGCGTAAATCATTCAAAAATAGCCGATTTACAGCGCTGTCATCCCCGCGTAGGTGGGGATCCACCGCTCAAACAGAGTTGGATTCCCACCTTCGTGGGAATGACAATC
>WTJY01000169.1 GCA_011524645.1 Anaerolineales bacterium
CTCATAGGAGGGGAGCAAAACAACAGATCACTTTTGAGACGCGGCAACAATCTACTTTCGATTTATAAATCGCTATTCATTATTCACATTAAACAGAATCGTACAACGTCCTTCGACATCACCGGATAAATTAAAGAGTGTCAACCGTGCTTCGTATGCACCATTTTCGATGGTAGAAAGATTGATCGCGCCAAGGACCCCATTTTCGATCCGGTCAAAAACACGGCCGCCCAAAATATCGATCCAATTCCCGCCAGTTCCAACCCCTTGAACCTCTAGCAAATAAGCACCGAATGAGTTGCTACTAGCGGTCCCCTGAAATTCAACGGTACCGAACACAGTGCTATCAGGACGAGGCTGTGTAATATTCACCGCCGGATTGCACCCTCCCCCTTCGGGAATAAATTGGTTTCCAGCGGCCGCTTGTTCGGGTGACAAGGTGCTCACTGATGGGGCTTGGTTGTCTAACACAGATTGAATTTCCGGATCAAGCGTGGCGGTCGCAACCAGATCCGGCGTGACACGGAGAACAGGAGCTTGGGCCGGTTCTGAATTACCCCCCAATGGAGTTGGTGAAGAAAGAGGTGTACTAAAAATGTCTGGTGTCGAAGTCGGTGGTAGCAAAAGCTCTGGTGGAAGTGATGGGGCCACCTGATAGTTGACATACAAAACAGACGAAATCGCAAACAAGCAAGCGAAAATAACAAACAACGCACTTGCCCGAATCTCGCGACCGGTTTCTAACTCTAAGCTAAACATCGCCTGCCGTAAAATCGTTTGGGCTTGAATAAGACGCAACAGACTTAAAATCAGAGAGATCCCCGAGACAAAGTAGATGGGAATCGCCCACTCGATTAATAAGATATAAATCGTATTCATGCCTTGTTTTATACCACCATTGAGACCGATTTAAAGCAAAAACACGGACAATAGATGTCCGTGTCTCATTTTTATATTATTTACTTATATGTCAAATCAACTAATTGCGGACAATACACCGCGAATCACCTTTTTCAGCTTTGGCACAACCAGTTTGCCCGCTTCTAAAACCTCGGTATGTGTTGTTTGATCATCGGGTGATGGATTCGGTGTGGTCACATTTGTAATCGAAGAGATACCCAAGACACGTAAACCGGCATGACGCGCCACCACAACAGAGGGCACGGTAGACATGCCGACGGCATCGCCACCGATCATACGGAGATAGCGCAATTCGGCCGGTGTTTCATAGCTGGGGCCAGCCACATAGCTATACACCCCTTCCTGCATAGTAAAACCGGCTGAGGCGGCCGCATTTTGTGCTATTTGGCGTAAGCCACGGTCATAAGCGTGGGTCATGTCGGGAAAGCGAGGTCCAGAGCTATCATCGTTAGGTCCGCGTAGCGGGTTTTGCCCCGCTAAACCGGGCAAGTTAAGATGGTCCTTAATGAGCATCAAATCCCCGACATTGTAGTCTGGGTTAAGCGCACCGGCAGCGTTGGTCACAATCAAGGTTTGAATCCCCAGAATACTCATGACGCGAATCGGCAAGGTGATTTGGCTCATGCTGTACCCCTCATAAAAATGAGAGCGCCCTTGCATGACTAGCACAACTTGGTCTTCTAGGCGGCCCAAAATCAGGCGACCGGTATGGCCAGCGACACTTGATCCTGGCCAGTGTGGAATTTGTGCAGTGGGGATAATATCTGGATATTTCACCTCATCAGCAAGCTCGCTCAAACCGGACCCTAAAACGATCCCGACAGAAGGCTGGTAACGTGATCGATTGCGAATGATCGCGGCCGCACCTTCCATTTGCACACGTGTGAAAAATTCTTTCATATGAATAGCCTTTCAACTCAGCCCACAAATAGCTTTAAATAATCCTACTCTAGGACAATACCTTCGCCAATACGAACCATTTCATTGGATTAGCTCCCTTCCTATCAGGAGAAACTGGGGAAGGTAGATTACGCCTCTCCCCCAGCCCCTCTCCCGTTAGGAGATGAGAGCTTTTGGTCAGGCGCAAATTAAAAATAATTGCACCATCAACTTGAGTCATTTTTAAGTCAATGAACAAATTTACCTTAAAGGCAAGATGTTTGTCATTTATATCTAAAAATGGCAAAGGTATTGCTAGGAAAATAAGGCTAATTATATCGGGAAATGTAGGCAACGCCTCAAAAAACGGTCAATTTTCACGCAAATAGGACGGAACAACTATACCGCTTTCGCTTTTTGCTTTTCCAACTGAGTATAAATCTGGGTTGTTGAAATATTGGCATGGCCCAGCAGTTGTTGTACTTCCTGCAAATTAGACCCATCGTTGAGTTTATGGGCCGCAAAGCTGTGGCGTAAAGTGTGTGGGGTAACGGCCGTTTGCAATTTCGCCTGACGCGCATAAGCTTTGATGATTAACCAAAGCCCTTGACGTGTTAACTGTTGGCCGCGATGGTTCAGAAACAAGGCATCGATCTCTTGACCATTTTTAGCCAAGTATGGGCGACCTCGTTCAAGATAAACAGTAAGCAGAGCGGCCGTATTGCCATTCAGCGGCAGATTACGCATATGTCCATCCTTCCCCATGCAATTCAACTGCTGGTCAGCTAAATCAAGTTCAGCCAGACGTAAAGAGACAACTTCAGTCACACGCATGCCGGTGGCGTAGAGTACACCCAGCAAAGCGGCGTCCCGTAGGTTCTTTGGTGAGTTTTTATGTTTGGGAGAGTCAAGGAGTCGCTCGACTTCTGCGGCCGTTAGTGTTTGAGGCTTCCGCTTACTAACTTTAGGGGATTCTAGAGATTTTGTAGGATCTGCAGATATGATGCCACGCGCATGCAAAAAATGGGAGAATGATTTGACGGCTGCAACTTTACGGGCGATTGAGGAGGATGCATAAGCTTTCCGTCTTAATTCGGCAACATATGACTCCACAATGGTATCAGTCACATCAGGCCAATTATTGACCAAGATATTTGCGACCACGAACTTCAGATACTGACCCAAATCATTTTGATAGGCAGCAATAGTATTCTGCGAGTAATTTTGCTCAGCCCGCAAAAACTCAAGAAACGCAGTTAACTGCTCTTTCATATCAAGCGCTCCTAGGGTTATGATCATGGGCTTTTTCTTTGCAAAAAAGGCCATGAGATTAATACATCACACTCTGCTTGTGTTGATCATAGGGTATTCTTCTGCTCCGAAAACTACCGTATGATGGGTGTGTGTTTGCTGTTCCTCTTATTGCTCTGCTTGCATCAGAATCTCTTGCTAGGAGACCCTGTTAATATTTTATGTAATTCACTTATGTTGAGTACATTATAGCACTACTTTTCATAATATCAACCGTTTTGTCAACATAATGTCAATTTGGTTGACGTAATGATGAGGTGAAACAAGGGGTAAAACAGGCACTAATTGGTCCCAATTTCGATAGAATCTGGGTATGTGCGACACCATTCACTCCAAGAACCGACGTACAGTTTCGGCCGTGGCAAACCGGCGTGGGTTGCGGCCAAGACATTGACACAGGCGGTGACCCCGGAGCCACAATAAAAAGTGGGAACACCGGTTTCAGGCCAGAGTGATGCAAGCTGGCTATTGATCATGTCGGCCGATTTAAACTGTCCGTCCGTCGTCAGATTTTGAGTGAAGAAATAATTGACAGCACTGGGAATATGGCCCGCAATCGGATCAAGTGGTTCTGTTTCACCACGATAGCGTTCTGGTGCGCGTGAGTCGATCAGGTTGGTTTGGTGTGGCACCTGCGCGATTTGGACGAGCTGAGCGGTTTGTCGTTGAGGGGTGAAAACGGCCGGTTTATTCTCTTGTACACCGGACAGTTGTGCACCATTGGCCGCCACCCAAGCGCTCCAGCCGCCATCAAGAACAGCGGCCGCATCGTGTCCCATATAATGCAACATCCACCATAGGCGGCTGGCGAACGCATGGTTGAAGTCATCGTAAATCACCACTTGCACGCCGGTCGTAATGCCTAGGCGGCTGAAAAGTTGTGTCATTTGCTCAGGAGAAGGGAGAGGATGGCGTCCAGCATCGGTCACGGGTGATGCACTGCTCAAATCATCATCTAAGTGGGCATAGACCGCACTGGGGATGTGCGCCTGTTCATAAGCATGGCGGCCGGTCATGGTGTTCTGCAAACGAAAGCGGCAATCCACAATAACCCAGTTGGGGTCTGATAAATGATTTGAGAGCGTGGCTACATCGATTAATGTTGAAAACATACGGCACCTTTTGTTGATGGGTGGTGATTAGAAGTGAAATGATAGGGAGGAAAGATAGGGATAGGGATGAGCCTTAGCGATTTGGCTATTCTGTTACATGATGTCCGCTTAAACGGACAAGACGATTAACCGCCAGAACCGGCACTACTGTCAATGGTGGGAGAGGGGCTGGGCGTGACGGTCGGTGTTGGTGTCGCGGTTGGGGCGGCCGACCCGGTTGAACCGATCCCCAAAGGGACAGAAGTGACAGCGGGTGTCACAGTGGGCTGTGCTTGCTCAAGCGTTGCGGTCGGCGTGGGGGATGCATTGGGGACCGGCGTGCTGGTTGGCACGGCCGGTTGTGGCGTAGAAACGACCGGTGGTAATGGGGTCGGTGAAGCGGGATATTGCCCGGTAATTTCTAACGGGCGTACCTCGCTACGTGTCAACACATCACCAGATGCGGTTTCTAGGCGAACATACCAGCCATATTCGCCGGTGATGTTGCTCATATCGACTACGCTAATCGGATAACCATACTCATACCAGATTGAGTTATCGATCGGTTGGCGAATTTCACCGAGTTCCGTTTCGAAGTTTTCTTGGCGTAAGTAAACCACAAAGCGCTGATCTGATTCGAGAGGCAAAGGCCAGCTCCAGCCGAAAATAGCGGTTTCGCCATATTCATAGACGGTATACGCGGCCGGTTTGATTAGACGAACCCCAGCTTCGCGCATTTGAGCGGTAATCGACCCATAAGACGAAGCGAATTCAGCGGTCCAGTACCAAACGCTGGGTGCGTTATAGTTTGTCGTTTGGGCCACGCCGACTTGATCAGCGAGTGGATTGAGTAGAATCGCACGGTGGGGTGGGCTATTCAACCAGAAATCAACCGCTTCACGGCCGTAGCGGAAGCCCCATGCGGTGGTCTCTCCGGCATACCCCCCTTCACGATAGCCCACGCGGGCCAACCGTTCATAGGGAGCGGAGCCATCGGAACCGGTATGGCTGGTAAACATATTGCCGGCCATATCGTCGGTATGAACTTTGGAGGCGGTGCTGAGTGAGTTAACAAGTGAGACGGGGTTGAGGTCCGCTTGACGACGCGCTTCATTGATGTACCACAAAAGTTGTTCAGGGGGTGAAAGGGCATCGATCGCGGGGTTTTCAGCCAAGACGATTTCCGCTTCATTTTCAACCAGTTCAATTGTCTGAGCGAGTAAATCCGCTTCACTGACAGTTTCTTCAATGATGGCGGTATTGGTTATTTCCCCTGTGGCCACAAGTTGATTAATTAGTGACGGTATATATATGTAGTAAGTCCCGCCATCAATGCGTACGAAACGGGTCATTGAGGTGTTGCCAAACGCATTAACGGCGTTGACAGTTACGATGTAATCTCCACGATCACGATAAGTGTGTTCGACCTCGATTCCTTCGTAAATTGTGCCATCACCCATATCCCAAATTACGGTTTGGATCGATTCATCGGTATAGGCTTGGCCAGAGATCGATTCACCGGTTATGCCACGATCGGTAATGATCGCATCGGCGACCGGAGCTTGTCCCACATGGACCTGTACAAAATTTTGGGCTTGACCGTAGTCATTCCGCACCGTGAGGATGACATCATACGATCCTTCGACCGCGTAGCGATGGGTGGGGTCTTTCTCGGTCGAAAAAGTACCGTCGCCGAAATCCCATAGATATTGTAATGGCTCTTGCCCCCCACTCAGGCTAGTGAATTCGACTTCTTGGTTGAGTACGGGGGAGGTGTCACTTAGGCGCAGGTAAGCGGCCGGTTCAGGGACGATGACGATAGGTTGCTGAACCTGAACAGAGGTGAGCGGGTTGGCGACACGGAGTTCGATATTGTAGGTGCCTACGGCCGGATAGATAATAACGGGGTTGTAGGCAGGAACGACACGGCCGTCGCCAAGAGCCCAAATTTGGCTGAAAGGACCACTACCGGCTGTTTCAGCCACCAATTGAACCGGCTGACCCACAGAGGCACGGACAGGAGAGATGGAAAATTCAGCTTGGGGTGGGACACCGGCCCAAAGTTCGAGTTCGGCGAAGTGTTCAAGGTCACCGTGGCGTAGGGCGATATCAATGAGTTGCTCAGGGGCATCAGGGTTGACATCGAGTACGGTGACATAGATCGTTGTTTGCACGGTACCGCCGCCGGGGTTGATGACCGGCCGCCAAGAGATTTGCCCTGTTTGGAAGTTATAGGTTAAGCCGGATTCAAAGCGTTCGACCGATACTTGCAATGAATCGGGGAGTGTAATTAGCATTTCTGGCGCGGCCGGATCGAGACTGTCGTTTTTCAGTGAGAGTTCGAGGGCAACGAGATCGCCCAGTTGACTTACAGGGGGATCGAGGACAGCTTCTAGGTGCAGGTCACCGATGATTTCAGCACGGCCGTCGTAACGGACGGTGAAGGCCAACAATGCAGGCACACTTAATGTGGGTGAAAACAAAAACCAAGCACTAAGCCCGATTGTGGCTATGATTAAAATTGTAGAAATGGAGTATGTGTATTTTCTAATCACCAAATAAATTTCCCCGAAAATTACGTTATGTAAAAGTCTACCAGAGGTGAGTAGTGGATACAAGAAGGCTTAAGCTTTGGCAGCAATTTTCAATTTAAAATCGATTTTGGCTGTCAAAATCAACGAATTCAGCCCCTCAGTGCCTATTTTCGCGCCTTAGGCGCGAAAATAGGCACTTTTAAGAGGGGTGTTTCGGCGGCAAAGCCGCCGAAACACCCCTTTGAGGCAACGGTCGCCTACGGCGACAATAAAAAGCGATTCCTTTGGTTCAAATTGAGAATTGCTAAAACTTTGGGGTGCATGAACAACCTGTCAGAAAAGTTAACATAACTAAAAATTCTGAACCAGCATATAGCTTTGTTATCCGGTTTGCCCCGATTTTCGTGCCGGAGGCACGAAAATCGGGGCA
>WTJY01000035.1 GCA_011524645.1 Anaerolineales bacterium
TTAAATGTCCTGATTTTTCGGCCGAAGGCCGAAAAATCAGGACAAGAGTTTAGGAATTCGTCGTTAGCTCGGGCATTTTTAAGGGGTGTCCGGTAGAGAATTTTCGATCAACTCTTTTGTATCGTTGAGAGAATATTAAGCTTGCGTGTAATCCTTATTAAGTGTAGTTGGTTGAAGCTTGTGGGGTATAAATGGGGGAGGAAGAGCTATTTGGGCTATGACACCGGAAAAACACATTTCTTTCGCAAATACACTTTGTTTGTCAAAAATACCGGTCGGCATTATATCAGATTATGACGTGGGCTGTGGATTTGCATCCTCTGAGCTAAGGTTTTCGCCCTGAGCCATTGGCAGATAGACCGTAAATGTTGAGCCTTGGCCTACGCGACTCACAACACTGATTTCACCATTGAGTAGTGTGCAGAAGTGGCGTGTGATCGCTAACCCTAGACCTGTGCCACCGAAATTACGAGTTGTTGAACGGTCAGCTTGGCGGAATGGTTGGAAGATATGAGTGATTTGCTTGGCCGAGATGCCTACCCCTGTGTCGATGACGTCGATTTTGTAAGCTTCACGGCCGTGGTAAAGTGTGTCAGAGACTCGAAGAGTTACCGATCCATTTTGGGTGAATTTTGCTGCATTGCTTAACAGGTTTAGGAAAATTTGTCGTGTGCGTGTGTAGTCACAATCCATTTGTGTTTGATTTGTGGCGTAATCAATTTGGAATATATTGTTGTTTTGTTGCACCAAATTTTCCATCATGGCCCCGATCTCATTTGTTAATTGGTGCAAATCAAATTCTTCATAAAACAGATCTATTTGACCTGATTCGATTTTAGAAATGTCGAGAATATCGTTGATGAGTGAGAGTAGGTGACGACCCGATTGCTCGATTCTACTTAGATCATTAATCGCAGCTTGGTCATTGTCGTCCTGTGCATCTTCACGAAGCATTTCACTATATCCGATGATTGCGTTGAGTGGGGTGCGGATTTCATGGCTCATATTGGCGAGGAAGACGCTTTTGGCCATATTGGCACTTTCTGCTTCTTGTCGAGCTTGTTGCGCTTCTTCGGTTGCTTCGGCTAGCTCGGCCGTGCGTGCAATGACTTTTTCTTCGAGTGTCGTATTGGCATCTTCGAGTTGCAGGTTTTTCTCTCTTACAGAGGCGATCATGTGATTGAACGAGCGGGTAATCCGGCCGATTTCGTCTGCATAGCTAATTGGGACTTCGAAATCTAAATGGCCTTCATCTACCTGTTGAACGCCATTGAGTAAGTTGTGTAGCGGCCGGATCAGCACAGCACGAAAGAACAAGGGGAACAAGAAGACGACCGCGAGCGCCATAAAAGGTAAAACGATAGCGAATGGAATTGCGCTTTTGTGAACTGTTGTGGCATGAGTCAGAAAGTCAAAGCCGAATTCTAGGACGATATCTGTTTGATGTTGACTCGGGACAATGTAAACAAGATGGGTGATGTCATGGGCGAGCCATGTACTTAGATACCCATTGCCCCAGCGATTGTAGGATTGCCATAAATTTGAATTGTTTGTATTTTGAAAAACGAATGGCTCCAAATCAACTCTTTCATCGATATAAGAAGCACGGGCTAAATCTGGAGAGATCCCATCTTTGATAAAAATGATTTGTGCATCTTCCTTGTCTTCTTGTGTATAGCTAAGAGCGTTGCGATTGTAAGCGATGATGTAATCAAGATCAGCTGTATCATAGTCGACCGCTTGGAAATCATAGTTAGAGTGAGCTAATTGACTGAGCAATAAGTTGATTTGGATATTGCGCTGTTGATCAAGTTGGGCCGCTACATTACTTGCGCTATTCTGACCGATGCCTCCAACGACCGCCATAGACAACAGAAGTGTGACCAACTGTAGCTTTGGCATAAATGAAGTGCGGTCGGGTGTGTTGTTGAGATAGATTAAGACGGTGCCCACATAACTACTCATCAAGGCTAAATTAAAGATAATGTAGTAGGTATTGAGGGTGATGACACCGAAATTGACCAAAACATTGACGAAGGGCAACATCGCGATGATCAAATAGAGATAGGCGAAATTTCGTGCGGCCAGTGAGTCACGATTTGGTGGGCGTAGAAACGCACGATACCAACTGATTGTGGGGACATCTGTTTTGGCTAGTTTGCTTGTTTTGTAAACAAACGCAACAATCGCGGCGAGCCAAACTATCACCATGCCAATCGCGATAAACCCTAGAGGGCCGGTTTCCCAATGACCGGTTTCGAGACCTGTATCGATATAGGTCCAAATAATCGGGACGCTAATAAGAATCAGGGCGCTTGTTGTGACCCATTGGGCGATTTTTGAGCTTTTTGTCAGGTTTTCAAGGGGAAAGACGAGTGCAAATTGTAGAACAACCGCCGCCGAAAGATATCCTGCAATATATTGAACCGGAATTAGCGCTTCGATGAATGGGGTGCGATAGATTCCTCTTAGGAAGAATAAAAGAAGTAACACAGCGGTGAAGGAATAGGATTTGGCAAATAGGTTATGCTGTTGGGTCCGAGGTGTAATGGACCATAGATAGGTGACGATGCCTGACGCAACTAGAAGATTTGCCAAGGCTCCAATGCTCCTTGGAGTGAACAATGCTGTGAACATAATCTGTATTATGGATAAAAAAGCTAGATTTGCCTATAGGTAGATTTGACCCATTCTTGTTAAAAAACAACTTTCTGGCTGATTATTGGATTACACGGCCGAATGATCACGTTGAATTCACGAAAAAATGAATGGAATTGAAAAAAAAACGATTACTTTCTAAAATTCAATCGGTATCAATACCTTCGTCTAATGGGATTTACCTCCTCCTATCAGGAGGGGTGCTCTTAATCAGACGCGAATTAAAGATATTATAAATTTTGAGGTTTTCTGTGCTTTTAGAGCAAATGACATTGCCTGTGACCCATCCAACAGGCGAATACGATGTAGTTGTTGGATTTGATATTTTACGTAGCTTACGCGAGCGGCTATCCGATGTGGAGTCGGTTGCCATTATTACAGATGAAAATGTGGCACCGTTATATGGGCCTGTGTTGAAAAAACAGTGGCCAAACGGCGTGCTTATTACCGTTCCCGCTGGTGAAGCCTATAAGACACTGGATACGGTCCGTACGATTTATGATCAGATGTTTGCGGCCGGATTAGATCGCAAAGCGGTCGTTATTTCTGTGGGTGGGGGCGTTATTAATGATATGAGCGGTTTTGTGGCGGCGAGCTACATGCGCGGTATCCGGTTTGTGACCTGCCCGACCACTTTGTTATCAATGGTCGATGCGAGCGTGGGGGGGAAAACCGGCGTTGATATGCCGCAGGGTAAAAATTTGATCGGGGCTTTTAAGCAACCGGAATTGGTCTTGGCCGATCTTTCTACTCTAAAAACATTACCTGCACGAGAATTGTCTTGCGGGATGGCGGAAATTATCAAACATGGGGTTATTAATGCACCTGAATTGCTGACCGATGTGAAAATTTATGATTGGCATGAAATTATTTATGGTGAAGATTCGAATCGTCGGCCGCTTCTAGAATTAGTAACCAATGCGATCCAAGTTAAGCGGGATGTGGTGCAAGAAGATCCGTTTGAAGATGGGCGACGTGCCTTGCTTAATTTGGGACATACATTTGGCCATGCGATCGAGCAAGTTAGCGAGTTCGGCGTGCCTCATGGTGAGGGGGTTGGTATGGGATTGGTTTGTGCCGCCCATTTGTCGGCCGCTTTGGGGTATTGCCCGCCCGATATGCAACAATTGTTGGAATCGACGTTGCGTCATGTTCGCTTGCCGTTACGGATTCCGGCCGGTATGGATGGGGAAGAGCTGGTTGAAGCGATGCAGACCGACAAGAAAAAGATGGATGGCAAATTACGATTTATTTTGATTCGTCAGTTGGGTGAAGCCTTTATTGATGGTGATGTACCTTTAGGCAAGGTGATGGAAACATTGCGGGCGGTGACGGCCGATGAGTAGAACGGCCGAAAATGATCCCACGCGATCAAAACAAGCGTTTAAACGGCTGAGTAAAACATTGGCCCACGCTTTGCGCCATGCACCTTGGATTTATGAACTGGAGCTAGATGAAGCGGGTTGGACCGATGTGGGGAGCCGTAAGGCGGAGACACCATTGTTGTTGCATGTGGCCGCACAGCGTGCGGCCGAGGCTGGGGTTCAGTTTTACATCGGGAATGAATTGGTGTGGCTGGCTGATGATATTCCGGCGACATTTATCTCGTTGCCGGAATGATCACATGGGCGATTTCACTCGATTTGTTGCTTTGTTGGTTTTAGGATTTTTGAGGGAGTGATCGCTAGCCACTGCTATAAGCTTTTGTAGAATTGAGTGAGCTGCTTGAGCCCGTTTTCTAGTGTGACATGAGGTGCCCAATTGGGGAGCCGTGAAAGTGTTTCTGACAGGGGGGCCTGTTGTACGGCCGTTTCTCCCGGCCGTGTGGGTAGGGCTCCGACGAGCGGCCGTCCTGTGCTTTCTGTTACTTCATAAATGAGTCGCACAACATCAACGACAGACCGTGGTTGACCTGATCCTAGATGAAAAACGGTTTTGGGTGGGAGCCCATCGACTTCTAGCATCGCGCCAAAAGCGGCGACGAGGTCTGATACATAAATCCAATCTTTTTGTTGCGTTCCGGCCGTCATCGGAAAGTCATCGCCTGCAAGTGCTTTGAGCATGGCGCTGGTGACGAGCGTTTTGCTTGATTGGCAAGGGCCATAACATTGGTAGATCATCGCGCCCATAATCGGCCAGCCATAGTTTTGGGCATACATGGTGCAGAAATCCCATGCGGCCAATTTGCTGGTGGCATAGGTGTTCATGTGGCTGAGTTCGCCGGGGGTACGTGCTGTTAAGAAGTGGGTGATCGGGAACCGCCCTTTTTCAAAGCAAGCACGGACTAAATTGAGGGTGCCGTAGAGATTGTGGCGCAAGGCTGTTTCTAGTGGCAGGAAGGGATCGGTAGCTCCCCGTGCGGCGAGGTGGATGACCGCATCCGGCCGTGCTTCTTGTAAGGCACGGCTGGTCAACTGAAAGCTTCGCAGATCCGCATACACGAGATGTAGATCGGTACGGTAGGGCTGGATGGTTGCTGGCAGTGGCTCACCAGAGCTATAAGCTTCACGAACGAGGAGAGATAAATCATAACGGCCGTCGTTTAACAAATGTTTGACTAAATGTTGGCCAACAAATCCCGTCCCACCTGTAATCAGAACCCGCATCTTATCTAACCTTTTGCCGTTACTTGTTCAACATGGGTGATTGAGCAATATGGAATCATGCGCTTAAATCTACCAGATTTTCTACTTGCCGTTTGTCTCTGGATATTGGTGATTGAGCGATATGGAATTACGCTGTTAAATCTACCAGACTTTCCACGGTTCACTATCTGCCCAATCTCGCTGCAAGGTGCGTGCGTCTTTGAGCGTTTTCATTGATTGCCAATAGCTGGTATGGCGATATAACATGAGCTGGTCTTGGGCAGCCAATTGGGGCAAGACTTCTCGTTCTAGATCAACATCGCTTCGCGTCGGGTCAATGAGATCTAGGACGCTACGCTCAAATATCATAAATCCACCGTTGATCCAGTGGTCAAGGGGTGGTTTTTCGACAAAGCCGCTAACTGTCCCTTTTTCATTCGCTTCGATGACACCGTATTGGAATGAGACTTGGATTCCGGTAATGGTGGCCAAACGGCCGTGTGCCTTGTGAAACGCCAGCAACTTAGCTAGATCGATATCTGATACCGCTTCCCCGTAGGCGACAAAAAAGCGCTCTGAATCTTGCAGGTATTGCCCGACTTGACTGATCCGGCTCGCTTTTTCCGTTGTTTTGCCGGTGTCAACCAAGGTGACTTCCCACGGATCGTGTCCGGGGTGATTGGCATATTTGAGCGCGACACGGCCGTCTACATTGTCTGGATGGGCGACACGAAGCGTGACATCACGCGACATCGCTTCATATTCCAAAAAATAGCGGCGCAGCTGTTCCCCTAAATGGCCTAATGCGAGGACAAATCGATTGTGACCATAGCTTGAAAACACACGTAAAACATGCCACAAAATCGGTCGGCCGCCGATATCGGTCAGCTCTTTTTTGGTGAGAATATCACCCATTCGGGTGCCTTGTCCTCCACAGAGGATTACAACTGGTACGGTCATAAGGAGAGGGAGAGAGAATGAGTAAGAGACGCTTCGCTTAGAGTAAGAGAGTCGATTTGTCTTGCAGATGTATATTAAAAGCGCAGAACGTTTTTCTTACTCTTACTCTTGCTCTTTAAGGTATTTTCTCTTGGGCGGCTTCGACAGCGCGGCGCAAGTTTTTGGTAAATGGGGGGTAAATGATCCCTTCTTCGGTGACGATACCGGTGACATAGCGATGTGGGGTCACGTCGAAGGCGGGGTTCCGTGCGGTGATCCCTTCAGGTGCGATTGTGCGACCGAAAACGGAAGTGATTTCTTCCATGCCACGTTCTTCGATGGGGATTAGGTCGCCATGATTCAAAGAGAGATCAACGGTGCTGGTGGGGACAACCGGATAGAACGGGATGCCATTTTCTTTGGCTAGAACGGCGACGCTATAGGTACCGATTTTGTTGGCGACATCCCCGTTGGCGGCCGTGCGATCCGACCCAACTAAGACGATATCGACTTTACCGGCTCGCATAAAGTGACCGGCCGCGTTGTCAGCAATAAGATCGAAAGAAATGCCACGTTGCTTGAGTTCCCATGTCGTGAGACGCGCCCCTTGTAAACGTGGGCGGGTTTCATCGACGAGGACATGGATTTTTTTGCCTTGTTCATGGGCGGCAAAGATGACCCCGAGAGCGGTCCCCCAATCGATGGTGGCCAATGCGCCGGTATTGCAATGGTGTAAAATCGTATCTCCATCGGATATAAGTTCTGCGCCATTGAATCCCATGCGTCGGTTTAAGGCGACATCATCATCTGCGATTTTTTGTGCATTGGTGAGCAATGCGTTGTAAATTTCATCTTTTGTGGTGTATTCTTCGCTTTGGGCTAAGCGGAATTGTTGATTCACCGCCCAAGACAGGTTCACTGCGGTCGGCCGTGCTTCATTTAGAAGATCGGCTGCGCTTTTGAGTTCTGCCAACAGGC
>WTJY01000393.1 GCA_011524645.1 Anaerolineales bacterium
TACCTGATTCAATAGCCGCTTTCTACTTTCTTAATTTTGTACGGTAGTGAAAAAAATAGCAGAAAGCGTTAAGGCAAATAGATTGGTAGATACTAAGAACAAAATTAAGGCCGCTACAAATTCGATCGGATGAGCGATTGAAAACGGAACACCTAAGATCCAGACGGAGAAAAGGATACTGACTAGTAGAGAAAAAGTAGAAAGAATGCCATTCGCCACGATTTTCCCGAACATGGTTACAAACAGCTCAGTAGGGGCACTAACTAGAACGCTTAACGTTCGATAAGATCTTTCACGATCAATGTCGCCGGCTGAAGAAAACACAATACCTGACCAGACCCCAGCAATACCTGAACCGAGTACAACAAACGTCGCGAAGTCTTCAATTTGCCCAGATCGCTTGTAAAGCATGTAGCTAATCGTAGCCAAAACAATTGGCTGCAATATAATGACAATCTGGAAGGTTGGGCGAGCCAGCGTTAAAAAAATATGAGAGCTCACTGTTCCTTGAAATGCGTACCAAATGGATTTCATGCTGAATCTCCAATTAGTTTTATATAAGCGTCCTCTAAGGTGGGTTCTCTGGTTAAGATTGAAACGATGTCATCAGCGTCAAACTTCTCCTTTAAGATTGTGGTAATTCTTGCAGGGGCATATGTCCGTACAATGAGTGTTTGGAAAAGATCTGAATTTTCTGTTACTACATTTTCAACGTAATCGAGGGCTATTAAGTCCTCCATGAGTGTATGCGTAAGCTCTACTTTTCTGTATGAAATCTGAGCTTCTAACACATAGAGCCCTACGGTGTGTCGCTTTAAATTGTATGGCGAGTCTACGGTGACCAATTTGCCTTTATTGATAATGGCGATTCGCTTACACAATGCATCGACTTCATACATGTAATGCGATGTTAGAATGATCGTCTTGCCTAGCTGTTGTAAATCGCTGATGGTCTTCCGCAATTTACGAGAAATATTAGGGTCAAGCCCGATTGTCGGCTCATCGAGAAAAAGAACTTTTGGATCATTAATCAAAGCTTTTGCGATATGCAATCTTTGTTTCATGCCTTTTGAGTAACCTTCGACCCGCTCATGGCCACGGCCGTTTAACCCAACAAGATCTAGTAGCTCCGGTATTCGCCGACTAGAGACATCTCGAGGGACTTGATATAAATCTGCGAATAACTTTAAGTTGTTTATGCCACTCAAGCGAGTATAAAGCCCTCGTTCACCCCCAAAAACAACGTTCAGGCTTTTGCGAATGTCTCTTTCTTGGGTGGCCACATCCATTCCCAGTACAGTTGCTTTGCCACTTGTTGGTAGCAAAAGAGTACACAATATTTTGATGAGAGTTGTTTTTCCCGCGCCATTTGGCCCAACAAGGCCATAGAGCTCATTCTGTTCCACAGAAAATGAAATGTTATCTAGCGCTTTAACTTGTTTGTATTGGCGCCTGAAAACGCCGATAGAGGTGTTGTAAACTCTAGCTATGTTTGAGATGTCGATTGCGATTTCTTTTTCAGTCAACATGTTATCTCAATGCTTTTTGGGATTAGACCAGTTTGTTGTCATTAAATCTTGGCAAGTATTAACGACAGAGGGAGATAGCAATCCATAGAATCCGCCGAAAAGGTTGCTTGGGCGCAATGCTTCATGGATCAGCTCACGCAATTGGTTCAGCGTGACTTGTTCTAATTGCGTAATTTGGTCGGATACACTTAGTGTCTTATCGGTAAGAAATGTGCTTAAGGACAATAAGCGAGAATGAAATTTAGCTTTATCCGCTTGCATCAAGGTTGTGCCGATACATAATTTCCGCACATCGTCCATTTGCTTCTCTGTGATTCCTATGGTTGTTAACACGTGAAGCGTGCGAACGACTTCTTCTATTACTGTAATGGTCTGTTTGGGTTTTGTTGCTACATAAATTGAAAGTATTGTGCTGTGGCAAAATTCATCAAGATCGCTGTCAACGGAATAACATAACCCTTTTCCTCGCAAAGTCGTGTAAAGTAGTGAGCTCATTCCTTGA
>WTJY01000413.1 GCA_011524645.1 Anaerolineales bacterium
ACACTTAAGAATAATGTGGGATGCATTGTACATACCGTACAGACAACGAGGTAATCATGAAACAGATCCTAATTCAACGAGCGGGTAAGCCGGAAGTTTTAACGATGCAAGAAACCCCTGCACATGTGCCGAGTAATGGGCAAGTTCGTATCAAAGTAGAAGTGTGTGGTATTAATTTTGCCGATATTTTAGGGCGAATGGGGATATATCCAGATGCACCCCCGATCCCTTATGTGCCTGGCTATGAGGTGGCTGGGGTGGTGGATATGGTGGGGCAAGGGGTAACAGGGCTTGAAATTGGAGATCCGGTTTTTGCATTGACCCAGTTTGGGGGGTATAGCAATTCGGTTTGTGTGCCATATAAGCAGGTGTTTAAACGGCCGACATGGATGAGTGCCCAAGATGCGGCCGCTTTGCCGGTCAATTATTTGACCGCTTATATCATGCTCGTTGTGATGGGGGCGCTACATGGGACTGATAAAGTGTTGATTCATGGTGCGGCTGGTGGTGTGGGGCTGGCCGCGCTTGATATTTGTAAAATTATGGGGGCAGAAACGTTTGGGACCGCCTCTCCCAGCAAACATCCGTTTTTGCAGGAGCGCGGCTTAACCCATGCGATCGATTATCGTAACCTAGATTATGCGCGCGTGGTGCAAGATATTACTGATGGACGGGGGGTCAATCTGATTCTTGATCCGTTAGGTGGGGTGAATTGGATGAAAAATTATAATTTGCTCCGGCCGACCGGCCGTGTGGTTTATTTTGGGGCGAGTAGCGTGGCCACCGGCAAACGCCGTTCTTTGTTGGCGACCGCAAAGCTTTTGTTTTCGATCCCTCGTTTTTCTCCACTTCAACTGATGAATGACAATCGGGCGGTGATGGGGGTTAATATCGGCCATCTTTGGGGAGAAGCGGAGAGCCTAGGGCGTTGGATGGAGCAGATTGTGGCTTGGTATGATGATGCGCTGTTCCGGCCGCAGATCGATAAAGTGTTTTCCTTTGATGAAGCGACCGAAGCGCACCATTATATTCAGGATCGGAAGAATATTGGCAAGGTGTTGTTGCGGGCATAAAGCGGTTAAGCGGTTGCGCGGAGCTAAAGACGCTCAACTTTGTTGCTATGGTTGCGATTGCGAATCTTGTATGGAAAGTTGAACGTCGTTCTATGGTGTGTGTAGGCTACAGGTTTATGCGCGACGCAGACTGATCCAAGCACCGCCACCGATAAACAAGAGGCCGACTAACGTGGCAACGATGTAGAGTACGCCACCGGTGAATGAGCCACCCGCTTGTGGCAAAATGGCGTTGGCTGTGGCTGAAGAGGCGACCACATTGCCGCTTGTGCCATCAATCGCTTGAATACAGAAGTCGATGTTAAGGGCGAGCTTTTGATCTGAACCGATAAAGACTGAAAGCGTTGGCTCTGAGGTCACGACGAAGTCGTTGGCATTCGGCCGTGCGCTGACTTGCCATGTGCCATAACCGGCACCGACTAAGCCGTAGGTGCCATCTTCGCCGGTCGCCAAATAGTGGCTCCATTGGCCATCGTTGCTGACAAATTCAATCGGGACACCGACATGGATCGGTTCCCCTTCATTGACACATTGGCCGTTGCCGTTTAGGTCCAGATAGACGGTTCCGCGAATCGAACCATCACGTGCGTCATCTTGTGCCGCGACCACGAAAACCATGTTTAAGAGCAAGAGGGCGGCCGTACATAAACCGATTAACCATTTTTTTTGTATCACAAGTGCCTCCTAGCGATATGAAGAATAGAGAATAGAAAATTTTAGTTAAGATGCCCAGCTTTATTGTTGGGCATGGATGTTGTTTCTGTGATTCTGTGCCTTGGTCGGGAGACCGGCCACAGGTTTTTGAATCGTGATATGAAAGTTGTTTCTACGATTCCGTAGCTCGGTCAGGAGACCGGCTACAGGCATTGGAAGGATAAATAGAAAAGAATAGGTTATTCATTTTCCTATTCCTGTCGGATTTGGTGGGAGTTGATCAATTAACGATTGTCATTCCCA
>WTJY01000292.1 GCA_011524645.1 Anaerolineales bacterium
ACAATTGTCCGCCTCTAACCCCACTACTTCCCATGAGTCGCGCTTAGCAAACTCTATAAACAGTATACGGGATCAAACAATCGGCCGATAGTGTCAAACTATCACAAACCCAGTCCATCTTTTTGTACAAGTTATATACAAAAACGATTTCGGATATTACGAAGTCCAATAGAAACAAGCCAAATCGCCTTATTCCGGCCGACTCGCCACCAAAATCCCGCAAAAAATCAACAGTGCACCGATCACGGCCGTAACAGGAGAGAGTGGCAACTCCCCTAAAATCAAGATCGCCAAGATACTCGCACCGATCGGCTCACCAAGTACAGTCACAGAAACAAATGCGGCCGGCAAGAAACGCAACGCCCAATTAAAACTCGTATGCCCCAAGACCTGTGGTATCAGTGCCATCAAAACCAAAAGCAAATAAACATACGGGCTATAGCCAAACAAAGGTAAGCCACGAATCACAGCAAACAACAGCAAAACAACAGCGGCCGAGCCATACACCACCGATGTATAGCTCAATAGTGATAAGCGGGCGCGTAAACGACGGCCGATAATCATATAGCCCGCAATTGTCAACGCCCCGAGTAAGGCCAAAAAGTTGCCCCACAGCGCATCGCCGCCCAAATCGGCCGTATCCCCGCCAGCCCAAGCATCCCCAAACGTAATAATCAAGCTCCCGATAATCGACAAAACGATCCCCCAGCGGAGTGGCCGTGTCATCCGTTCCCCCAAAAACAAGGGGGATGCCACCCCCACCCAAATCGGTGTGGTCGTTACCAATACGGTCGAACTCGTCACCGACGTGTATTCGAGTGATGTAATCCAACTAGCGAAATGCATGCCCAAAAACACCCCCGCCAAAGCGGCCAAGCCCCACTGTTGCCCACTCATTTGCCGCAGTTCATCATCATGATTACGCCAAGCCAGTGGCAAAAAAATCAGCGTCGCCACGGCCGTGCGCCACGCCGAAATCACAATCGAAGAGACCTCCTCCGCTTGCGCCCAGCGAATCAAAATCGCACTCGTCGATACCGCTAAAATCCCCACACCGATCACTAAATAAGGGGAAACAGATGGCATTTCCGTTTGTTTCATCTCAGACATCGTGAAATCACACTCCTAATCAAAACAATTCAATCCAATCAACTTTATGTTAACTCAAGAGGGCGAGAGGCGACAGGCCTCGAATAATCATCTCAACAAAACCATCTCCCTATCCCTACCCCTATCGTTTCATCCCCGCAAAGTTTACTCAGCCACCAACCTCTCATACACATCAGCCGTAATCTTCTGTTTATGCCCCCATGTATGTTCTCCTACCGCAAACGCCCGTCCATTCGCAGCCAAACGCGCACATTCGGCCGGATCAGCAATCAATTCGCCCAACACAGAGGCCAAACGATCCCCATCTCCATAGGGGACCAAACGGCCGTTTTCACCTTCCCGAATCACATCGTTCATCACCCCCCACGTTTCCGCGCCGACCACTGGTAACCCCGCATACCACGCTTCTAAATAAACGATTCCAAACGAATCGGTTCGTGAGGGCATCGCAAAAATCTGCGCAGCCGCCAACACATCACGCTTTTCCATATCAGTGATATGCCCCAACATCAACAATCGACTTCGCACATCGGCCGGTAGCCGCTCAAAATACCGTTGAAAATCGGGCTGCGGGTTCCCCGCAATCGCCAGCACGACATCTTGATCTGCTTGCCATAATTGACGCACCGCTTCGATCAAATATGGGGTCCCTTTATCATAATTCAGGCTCGACATCGTTAAAATCACCGGCGCATCGGCCGCAATCTGATATTTTTCCCGCCAGCGTCCGGCGTCCCCATCCGGAATTTCTTCCGGATCAAACCCCGGCCCTGCAATCGTTACCTTGCTCCGCTCCATTCCGTGCCCGATATAATAATCCGCTTCAGCCTGGGTCTGAGCCAACAACATATCTGAACGCACAATCAATTCAGTTTGATACGGCATCGTATAAAACCGGCTCAAAATATCAGCACCTGGGGTCTCCCCCGCCCCGAAATGGGTCAGCGGATAAGCGACAAAGGGAATCCCTCTTTTCTGCGCAGCTCTTTGCCCCGCCACAAACAACGGTTCAAACGAAATACCCATCGCCGCAATCAAATCAAACGACTCGGCCGTGGTTTCTAACCAACGATATAAATCAGGCAAGTAGGGGGTAAAGCGACACAATCCCATAGCCACATCAGTCCCCCCCATATGAGATATTCCCCACAGTAAACGGCGCAAAGCGGGATAAATATAACGAGACAGTGGCAAATGCTCTGTCCGAAAATACCGCACCTCTACCCCATTTATCGTTTGCTGTGTCTGCTCAATCCGACGGCCGTCTCCACGCCAAATCACCGTAAAATCGAGCGAATCACTGGTTGCCACCACAACTTCATGCCCTTGGGCCACCAAATACTCCGATAATTTAGCCATGTGGGTTTCACTTCCCCCCACGGCCGGTGCATACCTAGGCACCAAATGTAAAATACGCATACCACCTGTCCATAAAAACCAAGGCTCTTAATAGAAACCAAGGAGATTGACATAAAAATAAATTTGTTTTAATCCCCTCCTATCAGGAGGCTGAGGGAGATGGAATTTAAAGTAATTTTCTCCTCTCCCCCAGCCCCTCTCCCTCAAGGGAGAGGGGAGCAAAACAGCGTGAGTTTGCAACTCCTTGAAACACATAAAGAGCCAAAAACAAACTATTTAAAATAAAAAAGAGACGGTAAAAATACCATCTCTTTTATAAAATCGCTTTCTTTTGCTCGAATATTAAGCGGTTTGGCGCATCACCATCACCACTTTCCCCTGCACTTGAACACTAGCAGGTGAAACGTAGATCGGATCCATTGTCGGATTTGCGGGCTGCAAGCGGACTTTTTCCCCTTCATTGTAGAAATATTTCAAAGTAGTTGTATCATCAGGAGTCAACCAAACAGCGACCATATCGCCGTTCCTCGCTTCACTCTGGCGTTTCATGACCACAATGTCCCCTTCGCTAACCATCGCATCAATCATTGAATCCCCATTGACCCGTAGGGCGAATAGATCTTCTGACTTAACACGATCCGGTAGCATCGAAGCACTGATTTCAATCGGGTCATACAAACCGCTCGTGTCCCCCACTTCCAATGGCTCGCTTGCCACAATGTCCCCCATCAAAGGAACATTAATCAAGCCAGATACCGCTTTGGGAACCTGTCCGATGAAATGGAGTGCCTTATCGGTGAGACGTAAGCCACGAGATACTTCCGCTTGACGTTCTAACAACCCCTTGTCCACCAATTTGGTGAGGTTGTAGTTGACAACTGATGTGGAGCTGATTTTCACAGCTTCACCAATTTCGCGAATAGTGGGGGGACGGCTATTGCTCGTCATATATTCCCACACATAATGCAAAATATTTTGTTGTCGTTCTGATAACTTATCTTTTTTTGCCATCACAATCTCCAACTATTGGCCTCTTTATCACTATTCAGAACAAAATATCCGAACAGATGAACCGCTCATTTGTTCAATCATACCACGAACAATTGTTCCATGTCAAACGCTGTTTAACTTGTTCGCACGACTTTTCAATAAAATTCATTTTGGCTTGGTTTTGCAGTTCCACCTCCACCCTAAATCCCTCTCCCGAGGGAGGGGGATGGGCGAAGGCGCGAAACAACAATAACAAACCAAACCGTTTTTACTGAAAGGCCGTGAACTTTTTGAGCAGTGCTAAAATAACAGCTTAATTTCTAGTCCTGTCGGATTTGGTGGGAGTTGATCAATTAACGATTGTCATTCCCACGAAGGTGGGAATCCAACTCTGCTTGAGCGGTGGATCCCCGCCTACGCGGGGATGACAACCCTGCAAATCGACTATCTTTGAACGATTTACGCTTATCCCACCAAATTCGGCAGTATCAGCTTAATTTAATGGTCGACTACGGCCGAATCAAAATCAATCACAAACAACTATGCCTCGTATCTTTACCCTCTCCGATTTACATGTCGATTTCCCCGCCAACATGGATTACATGCTCTCACTACCGGACATTAAATACAAAAGTGATGTCCTCATTGTCGCTGGCGACATCAGTGACAGCATGGATCACCTGCGTACGATATTATCGAGCCTAACTCGCAAATTTCATACGGTCACGTTTGTCCCCGGCAACCATGAACTATGGGTCCGCCGTAAATCAGCGGCCGACTCTATCGCCAAATTTCACACCATTATCGATTTGTGTGAAGAACTCAACGTGCAAACTCGGCCGTTTGCGGTCGGTGAAGCGGACCGGCGTGTCTGGATCACTCCCCTATTTTCTTGGTATCGCACCGATGAAACAGATCCAGATACCCTCTTTATCCCCAAAGCGGGTGAGGACTTAGAAAACAGCCCATGGACCGACAACTACCTCTGTCGCTGGCCGGCACAAATCAATACCAGCCGCCGTGTCGCTGACTACTTTCTGCAAATCAACCGCCAACATATCTACCAATCTTATGATGCACCGCTCATCACGTTTAGCCATTTTCTCACGCGTCGCGAATTAATCTTTGGCAATCTAGATATGGCCCGACAATATGCCAACGGCCGTGAAACGATCCCCCGTTATCCCCAAGACCCGGTACCGGAATTTAACTTCAGCCGTGTGGCCGGCTGTGCCCAAATCGACCATCAGCTTCGTCAAATCGGGGCCAAAGTTCATATCTATGGACATCAACATCGCAATCGCAACCGACTGATCGATGGGGTCCACTATTTATCAAAATGTTTGGGCTACAATCGGGAACGATCAATGCTCGGCAAAACAGTCCAACCACAGTTGGTCTGGCATGATGGCATCTTTCTCCCCCCCGCAGAAGAACTCTAAATCCTCGACACAAAAAAATGGACCACGTTTACGATGTACAGCGAAAACCGCACACGTAAAGTGGTCCACATTGATGGCGCACAGTTTACACGGCGCGCCTAAAACCGTCGTGCACCACCAAAACGGTGCACATAACATGGTCCATTATTTTCACTGCACTTGGCTAGCTCAGTACAAACAAAATCGACCACATTCCGGTTTATCTTTTATTCAACACCCATGCTCGCCAAGAACTCTGTAACGGAATTCTGGAAATCTTCAGGCAGTTCAAGTGTTTGCGCCACCTGCAAGTCGGCAATCGCTTCCGCATCCATGTTCAACCAATAGTGGCTTACACCACGGCCGTAATACGCAAATCCATTCGCCGGATCAAGCGCAATCAAGGCGCTATACGCTTCAATCGCTTCCGCATATCGCTCTTCGGCACGCAACGTATAAGCCAAATTGTCATGGAATAGGGTTTCACTATTGTCAAGCGCAATCGCCGCCCGATACTCTTCAATCGCTAAGTCATAGTTTTCAGCATAGTAGTAAATATCCCCCAAATAGTTCCGCAACCAAGGATCGGCCGGTGCGATACTAATCGCTTGTTGATAAGCAGCTACAGCATTTTCCGTCTCCCCCATCGCATCATAAATATCACCAAGATATTCATAATCGAACGCACTTGGTGGGTCTCCCGCTTCAGTCGCAACCCGAATCGAGGCCTCTTGATCAGCCAATGCATCTGTGTAATTACCTAACCCGTAATTAGCGGCTGCACGATTATGGTAAAAGCCGTCCAACGCTGTAATGTCAGCCGAACCGACCGCAATCGCTTGTGATGCATCAGCCAAAGCGTTTTCGTACTCATCCATAAAGCGATAAATACGGCTACGTAAGCTATAGGTCCGTGCGGTATCGGGGTTATCGGCACCAATAATCTCAATAGATTCAGTAGCAGAAGCGATCGCATCTTCATATTTACCGGTATCGAGTAAAATCGAAGCCCGCGCATGCAAAATCGCCGACAAAGTATTCACCGGCAAGTCGCTACCGAGTTCAATCGCTTTATTGGCATCCGCCAATGCCGCATCAAAATCACCCAAGTCGGCATTCACATAAGAGCGATACGAATAAACAATCGCCATATTCGGGTCTTCCGCTAACGCCGCTTTATAGTCCGCCAACGCCGCATCATATTCACCCAATTCGTTGTAAACGAAACCACGTTCCGCATAAACATCCGCTTTGTCGTCAGAGCTATCCGCATAGCTCAACGCTTCACCAAAATAGGTAATTGAATCATCAAGCTGATTCAAACTATACATCGTACGGCCCAATTCATAATAAGCACTAACCAGATTTGATCGGTTATCGATGTCAGACTGAGCCAAAGCGACATCTCCTTCAAGACTCGCTTTTAAGTCAGCGATAGCCGCTTCAAAGTCACGCAACTTAAGATAAGCGGTCCCGCGCAAAGTGAGTGCCGAAGCATTTCCGGGAGAAACATCAAGCGCGGCCGTCATCGCCGAAACCATATTTTCCCAATCTTCGAGTTCTGCATAGATTTCACCCAATTCAATATATAGAGCCACATCGTTCGGGGTGAGGCTCAGCAATTGACGCATTTCGGTGGCTGCGTCAGCGATATTTCCTTCAGCTTGCAAGATCGCAATCCGGCTACGATACACCGCCTGACGGTCACCTGCAGGCGTTCCATCGTCATTCGCCAATGTGAGTGCTGACCCATAATCGGTCAAAGCCTCAGCTGTATTGCCTAGCTCTGTATTGGCACGAGCCCGGCCGGTTAACGCCACAAATTGATCAGCGGGAGAAAGCTCTTCACCCAAAGCGGTCGTATACTCTGTCACCGCCTCCGCATAGTTCCCTTCGTCGAGCGCAGTCGCCGCCCGATCAAGTGTAGAGCCACAGGCGATCAGCAACATCGCCAACATCAATAGAAATAAGGTTTTTATTTTGTTCATTCTCTTCATCCTTGAATTAAGATAAATAACACACAATGGATTATGCCATTGACACACCCCATAATTCTACAAACTTACATTAGTGTAAGAATAACAACAATCAATCATGGTGTCACAACAGTGCATAAAAAGTCACGAAGTGTCACAAAATGTCACACAAACATCTACATTGCAGTTTCCATGCAATTGGTTGTTACACATTTTTACATTTTTATATCAGCAACAAAGAGTAAAATACAGGCCCAACTACTTAACCAAAAGTAAACAACTGCAATAACCAAAG
>WTJY01000404.1 GCA_011524645.1 Anaerolineales bacterium
GTGTATTATCTCCCATATGGAAACGGGCCCGAGCCAACCCCGCCAATGCTTGAATCGCATAGCGCACATCCCCCCAATCATGAAAAGCTTGCAAACTCTCTTGGAAAGCGGACTCCGCCATCTCGGCCGAGTTTTGCACCAGCAACACATCACCCATTACCAAATTAGCCAATCCAACTAAAAAGCTATCATTCCCTTCTTCACCGATAATTTGCGCTTGGGTCGCTTGTACTTCAGCCACACTATGATTGCTCAAACTATGACTCAGCAACCCTTGAAAAGCCAATGTCAAACCGACCAAACGGGATTCTTGGATCTCACAACTCAAACGAAACGCCTCAGCGTAGTCATCACGAGCCTGATTATAATAACCGACGCTGTGATAACTCAGCCCACGTTGCAAGTAACAGAGGGTTTCTGCCGCCCGATCCCCTAACGCTTGAAAAATCGTCAGTGCTTGCTCCTGTGCCGAGATCGCCACCGAATAATCCCCATATTGTTGTTGGTACAAGCTATAGCGAAAAAGGGTCTGCGCCTCACCATAGGGGTCTTGACTGTCCTGCTTAAAGAAGAGTGCTTGCTGATAGTACTCTTCCGCAACTTGCTGTTGTCCTCGAGCACTCGCGATATCAGCCAAAATCGCATACACCTCCCCTTTCCGTCCAGAATTTTGCACTAACATTAAGCATTGTTGCAGACCATCTTCACTTTCTGTATATCGCTTGAGTTGGTACAGACTTTCAGCCAAAACCAAATATCCCTCGATTTGAAGCGGGCGATTTTGGGTCGCATGCGCTCGCCGGATCACCGCTTGGGCGTAGGTCACGGCCGTGCGATGTTCATGGATCGCCGCGTTGTAACGCGCATAACGCAAATCAAGTTCCGCTTGCCGAATCTGATCATCGGCCGTGTCATCTTGTAACTGTCTGACCAACTCACCCATCACTGTTAAATCAGCCATTTGTAAGGCGCGTTGCCCCTGATTCGAGTAAACCATCTCCCGTTTTTGCAAAATAATGTAGCGCATCTCTGGCGTATTATCGGCCGTTAACACCATCGCCCGACTGTAATATTTGATCGCCGTCTGATTTGCGAACTGTTTAACCGCTTCATCGCCCGCCAGCAAAGAGAAAAATCGTTCTTTTTGTTGATCACGGCTTTTTTTATAATGGTGGGCGAGCGCCCCATAATATCGGCTCAAATTCAAGGCGTATAGCTCTTCAATCGTCTCCGCTACACGGCCGTGATACTGCTGGCGCACATCAGCAAATTGCATTTGATACGCCGCTTCATGCACTAAAATATGGGTAAACCGATATGTTTCATTATCCTCACTCAACGGATACCACAGCCCACTTTCAATCCCGACATCAATATGGAGCATCAACGGGCCACGCTCCGCTCCCAAAGTCGCAATCAATATCGATATGGTAAATTGCCCACCGATCACGGCCGCCACATGAACCACTTCCCGCATCCCCGGAGACAATCGCTCTAATCGTGCGATCAAGGTCGCATGAATACTGGCAGGCCACACCATCTCTTCTACAAAATGATTCGCCAGCGCAAGCCCATGTGCGCTATGGGTTAATGCGAGATTATCGCGTAAGTAAAGTAAAATCTGCTCGACAAACAGAGGATTCCCATCCGTATGTTTTTGTAACTGTTCAAGCAAAGAAGGTGCGATTCGTCCTTCCAAAATATATTCTGCCAGCTGCTCGATATCATGATGTGGTAAAAGAGAAAGCTCAAGAGATTCTTGCGGAAAACCGGCCACAAACAGCTCGATAAGCGCTTGCGTAGCGGGTGCATTAGGGCGAGAAGAAACCAAAACCGCGACCGGATACCCTTTCGGCTGTAAATGAAAATGGTTGACCAATTCAGCCAAAATCTGGCGAGATTCGCCGTCTAGCCACTGTGCATCTTCTACATGTAACAAAACCGGCTGAATCACCGCGCGGGCCTTAATCACAGTAATTAAAGCGGCCGTAATGTTTTGTAGCTGTAGTGAGCCATCAACAT
>WTJY01000490.1 GCA_011524645.1 Anaerolineales bacterium
CGGCGAAATCCCCCTATTTCTTACACACTTAATCGGAAAATATTGTAAGATAGCCCTGAGCATAAAGATTAGCGCTTAATGGTTAATGATTAGCAAAAATCAACATCTAATCACCAACCACTAGCCACTAATCAATTCAGATTAAATACGGCTATACTATAAATAACCATCAAAACTTGAGGAGGTTTTATGAGTGCCATTCTCGAACGAATTCCATTTCGCGCTCTAGGTGTTATCGTTATTATTTTGCTTGGCGTGTTGCTCGTCTTGCAATTCTTCGGTCAGTTTGTCTATGTCTTTCAGTTAGTCGAAGAACAACAAATCGGTGTTCGCTTTCAAAGTGGGCAAATCCAAGAGGTTGTCGGCCCCGGAGTCTATAGCGATGTCGGTCTCTTTGTGGAGCTTGAACGGGTTTCTACCCAAGCGATCCCTTACAGCGTGACAGATCCTGAAATTATCACGGCCGATAAACAGCGCATCGGTTTACTCGTCAGCGGTGACATTTTCCGGCCGACAGACTTCGATACGATTCGAACCTTGTGGTCGAAATATCGTGGCATTTATCTGGATGATGAATTGGCCCAAACGCGTATTAGCGAATTAACACGCCAATCGATGAAAGTTTGTGTCGGTGATCGGAATTTTGATGACAATATTATCGGAACAGCTCGAGATGCTTTGCGCGCTTGTATTGACGAAGAGCTCAATCAATTAGCCAGCGAATTCGGTATCCAAGTGAAAAACGTTGTCGTCCCAGAAGTAATCTTGGGTGAAGAAGTCCAAGCCGCCTTGGATGCGATAGTACAAAGCCGTCTGGAAACGGAAAAAGCAGCCCAAGACGAGCTACGTGAGCAAGCACTCGCCCAAGCGGATCAAGCACGACAAGAAGGTGAAATTCGAGTTGAACAAAGTCGGATTCAAGAGCAAACACGCCAACAGACCCAACTAGCCCAACTTGAGCAAGAACGCTTAGCGGCACAACTCGTCGTGATCGAAGCGGAACGGGCTAATGAGCTCGCTCGCGTTGAAACAGAGCGGCAATTAATCGATGCCAACAAAGCGAACGAGCTTCTTCAAGCGCAACGAGACTTAGAAATTAATGCGGTCTTGGCCGATGCGGCCCAAGAAAAAGCCCGTGCCGATCTCGCCGCTCAGGTCGCTTTGGCCCAACTCTACACCGCCAACCCAGACTACTTGCAACTGCAAGTCGTAGAAGCGAACGCCAACGCGCTCAAACCAACCGATAAAGTCATCTTTACACCGGAAGGAACAATTCCAACCCTTGTTCTACCCGGCCCCGGCATCGTCCCTACGGTAGACACAACAGGTGGTAACAGCTCTAGTAGCTCAACTACCCAATCGACCAGCACGACAATTGACACAGAAGCAACCACGACTGATCAATAACAGCAATTCTCAATTTAAAATCGATTTTGGCTGTCAAAATCAACGAATTCAGCCCCTCAGTGCCTATTTTCGCGCCTTAGGCGCGAAAATAGGCACTTTTAAGAGGGGTGTTTCGGCGGCAAAGCCGCCGAAACACCCCTTTGAGGCAACGGTCGCCTACGGCGACAATAAAAAGCGATTCCTTTGGTTCAAATTGAGAATTGCTGGATCAATAAGCTTAAGTGATAGGGATAGGGAATAATCTGTGCTAAGGCAATTCCTTGATCTCTATCTCCTATCACGATCTGAAATGATTAAGTTCTGTTGACATTTGATATAGGACGGGGAAGAGCAACACAAAAATGAAGATAGTTCGCAATCATATTGTTTCGACCAGCACATAACATTTACACACAGTACCCAGTGATCCCCAATTCTCTCAGTCCCTCGACCCTCGACTCTTTACCCTCTTCTCTGCCTCTCACATTCCTGCAACTCCCACACATATTTTTGCGTAGTGCCCATAAACCAATTTGTAATGATCTCAAGACACCACCCGATTTCACATCGTGTCTTGCCTTAATTACACCCACAAACCCGATTCAGCCGATCAAACATATTACAAGATAACGATA
>WTJY01000262.1 GCA_011524645.1 Anaerolineales bacterium
CGAGTCAACACAACAACTACTTAAATTCACTCCAAAACAAACATTCAATCATGACTATCGGTAAACAGCTCAGCCAATCGCTTTGGCGCATCTATAATCGTCCCACACAGCCAACCCCGTGGGCCTATGGTGGCAATCTGCCTTGGGACGAACCGACCTTTTCAGAGCGTATGCTTCAAGAACATTTAGATGAAACACATGGCGCCGCGTCACGCACGGCCGTAGAGCGGCAACTGCAAATCGAATGGATCAACCAAAAGCTCGGCCTAGTAGCAGGGCAACATGTATTTGATGTCACCTGTGGCCCCGGCTTATATGCGGCCAAGTGGGCCCAACAAAACATCCGTGTAACCGGCATCGATTTCGCCCCCGCTTCGATTCGCTACGCGCAAGAAGTAGCCCAGAAAAATCAGATCGACTCAACCACCACCTTTATTCAAGCCGATATTCGGGAGTGGGATTATCCGGCCGCGACGTTTGACGCGGCCGTACTCCTGTATGGGCAACTGGCTGTCATGAGCACAGGCGAAGCCCAAAACGTCCTCACGCAAATCGCGCAGAGCCTTCGGCCGGGCAGCAAACTTTGTCTAGAAATGCTTAATCCGGTCCATATCGACCGCACAAATAGCACATGGTGGTTCACCGATGACACAGGCATCTGGGGGACAACACCATTCCTTCTGCTCGGCGAAAGACAATGGTACGAAACGGAACAGCTATCGATGGAGCGGTATCATGTGGTCCATTTAGAAACCGGCAGCAGCGATGAGATCGTCCTCTGTGATCAAGCCTATACGACAGCACAAATGACAGCACTACTAGAGCGATCAGGGTTTACCCAAATCGATATCTATCCGGCATGGGACAACTTGGCACTATACGACAAAGATGAATGGATCGTCTACATTGCGACCGTATGATGACCAAATGAAGGTATTTTAGCCGATGGGATAAATCCCACGGCGATAGCAATGCCCTGCCGTCTTATACAACAGGCCGAAGGCCGCTACTATAGCCGATGCATTTATGCCCTGTAAATGAAAACCAAGCCTGTCATTTCCCTAAAACGACGATTTCTAAGCGTTTTGCCATCACTTATTGTCAAAACAACACGAAGGGTCTACAATTTGTCTTATGAAAATAGCAGTTCTCTCCGACATTCATGGCAACAAGGTTGCCTTACAAGAAATTACCGCCGACATTGAAAAATGGAATCCTGACCAAGTTGTGGTCAATGGGGATGTCATTAATCGCGGTCCCAACAATAAATTTTGCTGGGAATTCGTTAAAGAAAAAGAGCGCACGGCCGGTTGGCAATTGGTTCGTGGCAACCATGAAGATTATGTGCTGTATTCGGCCGATCCCACCGCCCCCCAAAGCGGCCCCCAATTTGAAATACGTGCTTTTTCAGAGTGGACATTTGGCCATATCAAGCCATATATCTATCAGCTCGCCGCATTGCCGGACCGATATGCGGTCCCGGCCCCCGATGGAAGCTATATGCTCATCACACATGGCACGATGAAAGGGAATCGTGTGGGCATCTATCCGGAAAGCACAGAAGAAGAGATACGGGCGCGTGTTTCCCCCGGCCCCGCTATGTTTGTCACCGCGCACACCCATCGTGTACACAAGTGGCAAATTGATCAAACCCAAGTCGTCAATATCGGCTCAGCGGGGCTCCCCTTTGATGGCAACTGGCATCCGAGCTACGGCCGGTTTACTTGGACGGCCGAGCAAGGGTGGCAAAGTGAAGTTCGTCGCATCCCCTACGACCGTGATCAAGCGATTCAAAACCTAAAAACGAGCGGTTTTATCGATGAAGCAGGCCCGTTTGCCAAACTAATTTTGGCGGAATATCGCTTGGCCAAAGGGATGATCGCCCCGTGGGCCAAAGCGGGTTATGAAAAGAAATTTTTTGATGAAGAGCTTAGTCTCGCGGAGGCAATCGACCGATATTTAGCCGAAGTTGGGCTCACAGCAATAGCGACATGGTAGCCTAGATAGCAGGTAGGACCAATTTCATTTCGCTGTGGTTAAACATACCAGTTCTAATCAGCCTACACCGCCTTAACCCAATACACACCGGCCGACTTTGACTCCGCATCAAAGACACGAAAGGCGGGGTGCATCCCAAAACCCAGCTTCATTTTGATTGAGTAGTTCGCCGTCTTGTCGAGTTCGCTACGGGATCGGACTTGATAACAGCCCAGTTCACGAGCAAACGCTAAGGTTTCTTGTTGCAATGCGGTCCCTACCCCACGTCGTTGATAAGACTCAAGTACCTCAAACGCCCGTATTTTAGCTTCGGTCAATATATTCCCCGCCCCATCTTTGATCATAGGGATATCCATTTCAGGCCCGATCGGCTGGACCACAAAAAGAAGCAACCCAACAATTTGTTGATCAATAAGCCCTGCTAGGCAATAGGTTTGTTCTAGGATTTGCTGTTTGCGACATCCCTCAATAATGTGTCCCAACTTCACTTGTTCTGCGAGAGATTGCCATTCTGACCATCGAGAATGGTCGAATGGCCAATGTTCAATGTCGATTTTATGTTGTTTGTTCGTCACGTGTGTCTTGCCAAATCTGTTCTGTTTTGAAGGGATAAAACCGTTGTTTTTGATAATTGGGCAGCGCGTTCGGATGATCGAGCGTACAAGTATGTAGCCATAGCCGATCGGTGCCATCTTCCCAAACTTTGTTAATCACCCAGCGCAAAAAATAGCCACCATACCCACGGCCGATGAAATCGGGAATCAAGCCGAAATATTCGATACAGGAATTGGGCTGTTCTTTCCAGCTAATATGGGCGAAACCGGCCGGAACACCGCCCACATACAGCACATAAATATGCTGGTCGGGACCTGCGATTTCCGCCCGTAGTTCATCATCGCTCTTACGAAGCAAATCGGTCCAAACATAGTCACGGCCGACTTCTCGATACAGATAACGGTAGAAAGAAAGGGTTGGGTTTTCAGCGCGCAAAATCATCGCCCCATCTGGAGTCGGCCGAATCGGGTAATTCGGCCGTTCCGTCATCTCCAAATAGGTGCGAAGCACCGACACATGGTATTCGCTAGGTGCCTCGCCGCTCATTAGAACCCTCCCCAGCCGGGGTGCCCTTCTAAAACGGTCCAGCTATCCGCTCCGTCAAAAAGCTTCACGGGAACATCTGCAATTTCATCGCGAGGCACAATCATACGGGTGTTCACCCCCATACGAGAGCCGTCCGCATTTTCATTCCCCTGCCAAGCCATCACACAGCCACAAGTCTGGCATCGAACAAAGTCAAGCTGTTTGTCCCCCCAGCGATAGGTCGCCGTGCCATTTTCGACCGTTATGGTCACTTCGCTTCTGTCGTAATAAGCCCACATGCCACCGATACGGCCACAAATCGAGCAGTTACAGCTCGTAATCGATTCCGGTTTTCTAGGCAATTCCACCGAAACATTTCCACAATGACAAGTCGCTTTTAAAAACATAAGATATTTATGATGATTTGTAGCTAGCCGCGCTATCGAGCAACTGCAACTGACTATAAGATTTAGCTTGAAACTGCGGTGCTACCACAGTTTCAACAGAATAATTTGTAATAATCGCCTCGACAACAGGATTCCGATTTTTTTCCTTACCACCAACATGATAGAAATGATCTTTTGTAAAAACATTAAAAAAGCTCCAATGAGAAGCGATATATTCATTTTTACGAAAATCATTATGATGCCATGTTGATAAAATAAATTTCGCTTGACTCTGCTGCAAAGAATCGAAAAGACGGTTTTCAGATTCATCATTCCAGCCATTATAGTAATCTACATGTCGGCCGATATATGGCGGATCACAGTAAATCAAACAATTTTCATCCGCCAATGCAATCGTCTCTTCAAAGGGCTGGCAGACAAACTGAAACTCTTTCATATTAAGAATCTTAGCAATTCCATCAACTTGATTAACTATTTTAGTCACATAAGCTTGTGCAAATCGGTTGGGTTTACGGCAAAAAGGGATATTAAATCCACCCTTTCGGTTAAAACGCATCATCCCGTTAAAACCAGCCCGACTGAGAAACAGAAAATCGAGAGGCTGATGTGTGTCATTAAATCTGGCTCGAATCTCATAGTAATGATCTTGGCCCCGTGCTAAAAGCTTATCTCCTTCTTCTCGCAAATAGGCGCGTACAAGACCTGGAGTAATTTCCCCAGATTGTACCGCCGAATAAAATCGAATTATATGGGGGTTTGTATCGCATAAAAGAGCCCGTCGAGGAGCAATATTGAATGCAACAACACCGGTTCCCATAAATGGTTCAATCCATAAGCCATCAAAATTATTCGGGACAACAGATTTAATCCATGGTACCAGTTTCGTTTTTATGCCTTGGGACTTAATTGGGGGAACTTGAATCATGACGAACGACGCCTCTTTGGTTTTGGCTGATTAATTAATGATGTATCCAACCTCTTAGACTCTAGGAATTCAGCCAATTTAGTCAATTTCTTGAATTCGCCGGGCTTCTTAGGATTAGGAACGAGTTGGCGACCTTGATTTATCCAATATTCATCAAAAATCCCCTCTCCTAAATGTATAAAAACCCCATTCCCGTGCAAAATATCGTCAATAAAATCAATGCTTCCAATATTGGCAGTGTTTCCGCTTCCGCCCCGATCACTAGCGATCTTCCATTTCTCTTCCGCGAAGAAAGTAAGGTCAGATATAACCGACGAAATATGCTCAATTTCATCGAGCCGAAACATTTCAGTTTCTTCAACACCGGTTCCCAATTCGCGAGTGTAGAGAATCCCCAAACAAAAATGTGCTTGATAATCTCCATATGGAAACTGAATATTCTTACTACTATTACGGTCTCGGAAATATTCACCATGGGAACCAAGTGTAAAACCATTACAAAAACCGGGATAGTCTTTTAGACGATACGTTGTCTTAATATCAACAGCATATTTAATAGTTGGGTCACTTCGACAAACAAATGACAAGTCAGGATACCAATTTTGCTTTTCTGCCAAAACGATATCAAATCCGATTTGATCTGCAAACGCTAAGAATTGGGGGAATAGCTGGATTTCCAAAATTTTTGAAATAATTTTCGAATCTGACGAAATGGTATATAGGTTTAAATCCGTATCAATAAAACCTTTAATTGTCCACTGCCCAGAGGCCGTTGTAACGTAATTTGTCAAAGTATCAGCAAATTGTTGCAATACAATCCTAAATTGGTCTTTATTCATCAATTCTTGTTTTATTCGTACTCTCAAACGAATTTAGTTGTCCCCAAACATCGTACTTTGTTTGCATCTGTATAAATTCCGCATCGATATAGGTCTGGTTTTCATGATAATAAGTGAGCATCGTCATATAAACATGATCGTAAATTACGATAAGAATAGTTATGTACAATTTCACAACTTTGTTTACAAAGGGGATTAGCAACCTATGTACTATCGTTTAGCAGATGGCTACCCAAATATAGGGCGTAGAAACAAAGGCCATATCAATCCCATCTATACACATTCAAGTTATAAGCCAACGCCCACATCATATCATATTTTAACCTTCCCGTTGGGCTTCAAGTGCCGCTTCTAACATCTGATTGACCAATTTCGGGTTCGCTTTCCCTTTGGTGGCGCGCATAATTTGCCCCACAAAAAAGCCACGCAATTTCGTTTTACCTCCCAGATAAGCCTGCACCGAATCTTGATTATTGGCTAAAATTTCGGCGATTACCCCTTCCAACATACCGGTATCAGACACTTGGGCCAACCCTTTTTCATCAACAATCGATTGGGCACTCTTGCCACTGGTAAACATGTCAATCAAAACCTGTTTCGCGGTGTTGTTGCTAATCGTATCTTTCTTAACCAAAGCGACAAGCTCAGCCAACCCTTGCGGGGTCACTTGGATTTCGCCGATCTCTTGCTTGTGTTCATTCATGAGGGCGGACAGATTATTGATGATCCAATTGGCGGCCGCTTTCGCTTCAGCACCGGCCGTAACAACCTCATCAAACCATTCTGCTACCAAGCGATCTTCGGCTAATTTACTGGCATCATAGTCAGAAAGCCCCATCTGGTTCTTATACCGGCCGACCTTTTCCGCAGGCAATTCCACCAATTGATCCCGTACCTCGTCAATCCACTCCTGACTGATAAACAGTGGTGGCAAATCAGGATCGGGAAAATAACGATAATCATGCGCATCTTCTTTAGTCCGCTGGGTAAAGGTCTTTTTACGACTTTCATCCCAACCGGCCGTCGCTTGAATCACGTCACGTCCCGCTTTCACCAAGCTGATCTGTTCCGCAATTTGGTAATTAATCGACTCGGTTAAAGCACGGAAGCTATTTAAATTCTTGACTTCAACACGGGTATTCAGTTCATCGGTTCCTTTCGGCCGGACACTAATATTGGCCTCGAAACGGATAATCCCTTTTTCCATATCACCGGTGTTGACATCGAGATACTGGACAATCTGGCGGATTTTTGTGGCGTAAGCCAACGCTTCTTCGGCCGTGCAAATATCCGGTTCCGATACGATTTCTAACAGAGGGACCCCAGCCCGATTGTAATCAACCAGCGAGGTACCATCTCCCAAGTGAGTCAGCTTACCGGTATCTTCTTCCATATGGGCACGGCGTACCCGAATTCGCTTCGTTTCCCCTGAAGAGAGTTCAATATCGACATACCCATCTGTGGCGATCGGGTTTTCGAGTTGGGTAATTTGGTAGCTTTTCGGCAAGTCAGGATAAAAATAGTTTTTCCGCTCAAACGCATTAAACTGATTGATGTCACAGTTCAGCGCCATCCCCACTTTCATCGCCATTTCAACCGCATCACGGTTGACCACCGGTAACATACCGGGCATCCCTAAACTAAGGGGGTCCACGGCCGTGTTAGGCGGCGCGGTTACGCTATCCACCACTTCACAGCCACTAAACATTTTCGATTGTGTTAACATCTCGGCATGGATTTCTAAGCCGATGACCGCTTCATATTCGCTCATAATTTTTTTAAGAGATAAGTCGCTAAACGCAAATCGCTAACGACAGTTAAATTCCTATTCCTGTCGGATTTGGTGGGAGTTGATCAATTAACGATTGTCATTC
>WTJY01000210.1 GCA_011524645.1 Anaerolineales bacterium
GCCGTTGCTTTCTCAATTTTTTAACGACGATGGGTTATGAAATTGGGTAAGAAAAGCTCTAAAAAGAGCTTGCCTGTCTTGTAAGACTTGGTTATAATCCTATTCGCTCTTACGCAAAAGGTGAAGTAGCTCAGCTGGTTAGAGCACAGAACTCATAATTCTGGGGTCGGTGGTTCAAGTCCACTCTTCACCACACTAGAAAAGGCCACATGAAATATTCATGTGGCCTTTTTGTATGGCAATCTGGGGAGAGATTGTCATTTGAGGGAAGCTGTTTTGGCTAATTTGCATAAATAAATTAGCAAAATAACAGTTATTGTGTACAATTTTGCATTGTGTCTTCGTCTATCAGCAAAGTATTAAACTAGGGGAGTATTCTGTCTTTATTGGCATTTGTTGCACCTTTTGAAACGCACCTTTTCTTGATTTAGGTTGTTTCAACCTCTGTAACTGTTTTATATATGGAGACAATAATGCTCTCAATTCCAACTTCTTTCATGTCTGATATACAAAAACCTTCCCTTCTTCTGTTAATGCTCGAAGGTCGCGCGATTTATGAGTTAGGTGCTTTTTCTTTGGTTTATCCTTGGCTAACGACCGCTCCCAAGGGGGATGGGCATCCGGTGATGGTTTTCCCGGGATTTATGACTTCTGATACATCGACATTGCCGATGCGGACGTTTTTGAAGGGGCGCGGTTATGCGACATATGGTTGGGGGCTGGGGCGGAATTATGGTCGTGGGATTGATCCGAAATGTGGTGGGATTCCTGATAATTCTCGTAGTTTGGAGATGATTGATGAGTTGTATGCGGAGCACGGCCGGAGAATCAGTTTGGTGGGATGGAGCTTGGGTGGGATTTATGCGCGTGAAATTGCGCGATTACGGCCGGATAAGATTCGTCAAGTGATTACGATGGGAAGCCCGTTTAATGGGAAAGATATGACGGCGACTAGTGTGAGTGGGCTGTTTGAGCGGATTAGTGGGCATTCTCTTGAAGAGTTTGATCATCTTTTAGATAAATTGCAGGAGCCACCTCCGGTGCCGATTACGGCGATTTATACGCGTACGGATGGTATTGCGGCTTGGGAGTGCTGTATTGAGGCGACTGGTGAAGAGACTGAAAATATCGGGGTGTTGAGTAGCCATTTTGGACTGGGGCATAACCCCGTGGTGTTGTGGTTGGTGGCGGAGCGTTTGGCTCAGACGGAGGGGGCTTGGCAACCGTTTGACCGACGGGGGTTGAAGTCGTTGTTTTATACGACACCACGTGAGTCGTTTGGGATTTGGTAGTGGGGGGTAGGAGCTGGGAGAGAGGGGTAATCCACCTCTCCCAGCCCCTTGTATATTAAAAACCGAGAGATTGAGATAAAGTTCAATCTCCTGATAGGAGGGGAGCAAATTCAATCAGACCGTCCGCATTGGCGAAGGTATTGCCTATTAAGAGCGTTTTTAGATTATTTGGGAGTTGTTGAATGCCATCAAAAGAGTTTAGGTTCCATAATTCCAGTGATAGATGTTTTATGAATGGGAAATGGTGCAAGAATGCTAAATTATCTATTGTGCTGTGACTATGAACTCTGAGCCGTATATGGGGATAATCTTGCATAAACTGGGCCAGCTTACGTAAATCCTCTTCGGTGAGTGGGTCGAAGAACTGGGCTGTATGACACCTTGGATCTAATGGGGTGAGTTGCGATTCATCGATGGGTGAAGTGATTCTACGAAATGGGGATATTTGTTTTATGAGTAAATGGGGTTCATTGCTTGTTGATTTTCTGGTGTAATTAGCCATTTGTACATGGCGGTGGTTATTTTTTCTCCGCCAGATGATGATGGTTCGATGGGGGAAAGATGGGAGTAGTCGCTGGGTTCGGGGCAGATGAGGCGGAGGTCGATGATGGGGATTTTGTGGCGTGTGGCTTCTTTGATGATGATTTCGTTGAAGAGGCTGAGGGCGGTGATGGCACTTTGATCTAGGTTGGGGATTGAGTCGTAGATGGTGCAAATGGCGAAGGGGAGGTTTTGCTGGAATACGGCCGTGAGCATTTGTTGATAGTCTTGCTGAAATTTTGCTCGTACGGTGGCGAGTTTTGCAAGGGCTTCTTCAACAGTTGCAACTTTTTCATTTAAGACGGAAATGTTTAATAGCGCGTCATTGCCACCGCAACTGATGATGAGATGGGTGGCATCGTTGGGGAGTTTTTCGAGCTGAGTGATGACATCAAGGGTGACATCGCCATCGATGGCTCCTAGAGATGCGTGCCAATGGGTGGGGAGTTTGGCATTGAGTTGGTCGATGACGGCCGGTTCGCCCGGTACATAAATGGCGTTATCGAATATTGAGTCGCCTAAAAGTACGATGTGATTCATTTTTGACCTCTAGATTTATTTAGTTTCGCGCTAAATGGGTAATGAGAATTGAAATATGATTTTGTCATTAAACGTACTGATATGCAATGAGGAGTCATGTTGTTCGAGAATTAATTGGGCTGTGGATGGTTGGCTTCCTTCAGAAATGCGAAAGGGCGTTTCTTTTGAGCTGGAATTTTTTAAGTTTGTGATGACCTGAAGGGAAATATGAGAGTGTGTTTGCTATAAGACTACAATTTGGGTTGGCTCATCAAGGCGTGAATATCCTATTGCTCACGGCCGCTTCGTTTCTTAGCGTTTGACATGATCTTTTTGGTAAAGCGGAAAAAAGGGGTAATTGTGCTAAAATAGAGAACTTCTGTTCTGTTGTTTTGGTTAGCTGAAAAGGATGGTGTCATGGACGAGAAATTTGAATTGGTATCACAATTTGAGCCGATGGGGGATCAACCTACGGCGATTAAAGAGTTGGTGGAAGGGGTTGAAGCGGGGGAGCGTTTTCAAACCCTGTTGGGAGCGACCGGTACGGGGAAGACCTTTACGATTGCGAATGTGATTCAGCAAACACAGCGGCCAACTCTGATTATGGCGCACAATAAAACGTTGGCAGCTCAGCTTTATAGCGAAATCAAAGAGTTTTTTCCGAATAATGCGGTCTCTTATTTTGTGAGCTACTATGACTATTATCAGCCGGAAGCTTATGTGCCACGCCATGACCTCTTTATCGAAAAAGAGGCCCAGATCAATGATGAGATTGATCGATTGCGTCTTTTAGCGACTACAAATCTGTTAAGTCGGCGGGATTCGATTATTGTGGCTTCTGTGTCTTGTATCTATGGGATCGGGAATCCGAAGAATTGGGGGCAGACGAGTGTGCAAATTGAACGGGGGCATCAATATCGGCGAGATACATTGTTGCGGCGTTTGGTCGATATTCAGTATGCGCGGAATGATGTGGAGTTGCGGCGCGGGACATTTCGGGTGCGTGGCGATACGTTGCAAGTGATTCCGGCTTATGCGGAAACCGCTTACTCGGTGGAGTTTTGGGGGGATGAAGTCGAACGAATTAGTGAATTTGACCCGTTGACCGGTGAAGTGCTGGCGGAAATGGTGAAGATTGATATTTTCCCCGCGAAGCAGTTTATTACGGACGAGGAAAATCTGACACAAGCGATTAATAATATTGAACAAGAATTACATGATCGGATGGCTTATTTCAAGGCGAATGATATGTTTTTAGAAGCGCAACGGATCGAACAACGGACGATGTATGATTTAGAGATGTTGCGTGAAGTGGGGTACACATCTGGGGTTGAGAACTATAGCCGTCATCTCGATATGCGTGAGCCAGGTGATCCACCGTGGACGTTGTTGGATTATTTTGCGCGTGACTTTTTGTTGGTGATCGATGAAAGTCATATTAGTGTGCCACAGATCGGTGGGATGTTTGCGGGAGACAGGAGCCGAAAGCAGACATTGGTGGACTATGGTTTTCGGCTACCGAGTGCGTTGGATAACCGGCCGTTGAATTATGATGAGTTTTTGGAACGGGTGAATCAGGTTATTTTTACGACGGCGACACCGAAAAGCTATGAAAAAGAGATTTCTTCACGTATTGTGCGCCAAGTGATCCGGCCGACCGGTATTGTTGATCCAGAGATCGATATCCGGCCGGTTCGTGGGCAGGTTGATGATTTACTTGGGGAAATTCGCAAGCGGATCAATCGGGCCGAGCGGGTTTTGGTAACTACGCTGACGAAGCGGATGGCGGAAGATTTAAGCGACTATTTATTGGAAAACGAGATTCGCGTTCATTACCTACATTCTGAAATTCATACGATTGAGCGAACCGAGATTTTGCGAGATTTGCGGAAAGGGATATATGACGTAATTGTTGGGATTAACTTGTTAAGAGAAGGGCTCGATTTGCCCGAGGTTTCGTTGGTGGCGATTTTAGATGCGGACAAAGAAGGGTTTTTGCGTTCTGAAACCTCTCTGATTCAGACGATCGGCCGTGCGGCTCGCCATGTAGACGGACAAGTGATTATGTATGCGGACAAGATGACCCGCTCGATGAAAGCGGCGATTGATGAAACCACAACACGTCGCGAAACCCAACTGCAATACAATTTGGAACACAATATTACGCCGCAAACGATTTTGAAAGAGGTACGGGATTTGACTGATGACATCGCTGAATTACGTGCGGAAGAAGGGATTGAGGGTGAGTTGGCTTTAGCGGAAAGTGGAGTGACTTACACGCTTGGTGGCGGATTAGAAAGCTTGCCTTTGGAAGAGTTGCGCCATATGGGGAGGGATGTTGAGCAGCAGATGCGAACGGCCGCGCAAGAGTTGGCATTTGAAAAAGCGGCTCGTTTGCGAGATGAATTAAAAGATATCAATGATATGATCCGTTTAAAGGAAGCGGGTGTGAGTGATGATGCGCCTGCTTGGGAAAAGCTGAAATACACTGATTCTTGATAGGTCTGTGGTACTATGTGCGAGCTTGTGCTGTTTTTACTGACAGAGCGAAAAAAATAGCGTGAAAGCGAGCTTGTAATGCTACCATTTTTCTATACTTTTTGTAAAAATAGTGGATGCGGTCACTTCCCCTTATTCCCCTTGTTACTCCTTATTACTTCACCTGCACTTGCTATCGGCCGTTGTCGTCATTCATCATAGAAAACAAAGCAAAAGAACTTCAACTGTGTTAAATACTTCTCAACAAGATCAATCTCCGGCGGCCGTGACCCAACAAGAATTTGCAGGGTTAACTGAAAGCGCGCTCCGAGTGGCGGTGCAATTGGGTGTCGCTTTTCATATTCTCTTAGCGTCCGCCTATTTTTTCGTGCGCTGGGATGTTGCTTGGTTGCAACAGTTTAGTGGGGCGGCGATTACGGTTGCTATTCTGGGCTGTGCGGCCTATTTGTTACATAGCGGCCGTGTGCCTACAAAATATCTTTACCCACTGGCTACATTTTTGTTTTTGATTCCGATGTTGGCGAACCAGTGGCTCAACTTTTACGTTTCGCAAAACCAAAATTTACTTATCGGTATTGTGATGATTATGTTGCTTTCCGGTTATTTGTTGCTGGATCGTATTTGGTTGGGTGTTAGTGTGGCGGTTAGCCTTGTTGGTTGGTTAGTGACCTATGCGTTGGCTAATCCTGAAGGATTGACCCCAAATATGACACTGCTCACGATTGCGGTAGGGGTGGTGTCGGTTGTATTGCATTTGTGGCGTCGCCATGATGTCGATCGCATGGTGCGTTTGTGCATGGAGAAGCAAGAGGTGCGCCAGTTGGCACGCAACTTGCACAAGAGTGGTCAAGCGGTGGCGCAGAGCTTAGAAAAAGAGGCGGTGCTCGTTTCGATTCTTGATAATTTGACCGAGATCCTGCCTTGTAACCGAGCTTCTGTGATGCTGAAGAATGGGGATTATCTCGATATTGTGGCTTCATTAGGTTTTCCGCCGTACGACGAGCCTGAAGAAGCGATGCGGATCTTTATCGGTGATGCGGCCGAGGATGGGATTTTCCCCAAGATTTATCACACGCAACAATCTTTGCATGTGAGTAATGTAGCGGAGCGAGAGGATTGGGTGCAGTTTCCCCAGCTTATACCGGCCAAAGTTTGGTTGGGCACACCGCTGATTCACAATCATGAAGTGGTTGGGATGTTTTCGATTACACGGGTTGATCCGATTCCATATACGGCACAAGAGATTGAACATGCGGAGTTGTTTGCTAGCCAAGCGGCCGTGGCGGTGCAGAACGCCTTGCTTTATGAACGGGTTACTCAGTTGAATCACGAGATGGAAACTCAGGTTCAAGAACGGACTCAAGATTTGCAGGAAGCATATTATCAGCTAGAGAAGCTGGATCAAGCGAAGACCGATTTTATTAGCGTGATGTCACATGAATTGCGTACGCCGCTGACCGTTTTGAGCGGTTATGCTCAGATTTTGGCCCAGTATGAAAAAATTAGACAAGATGATGTGGCTCGTGATTTGGTTGATGGGGTTCGTTTGGGGGCGGTGCGGTTACAAGAATTGGTGAACAGTTTGCTGGATATGGTGAAGCTGGAAAATGGCTCGCTTGAAGTGATTTTTACGGAGTTTGTACCGATTGCGGCTTGTCAAATTGTGATGAGCAAATTGAATCAGATTGTAGAAACGCGCCACTTAGAAATGAGAATCGATTCTTCGGTACAGGCGTTGCCTCCTATTGTGGCGGATTATGAATTGATGCAGAAAGTGATTCAGCATTTATTGCTTAATGCGGTGAAATATACGCCGGATGGGGGATTGGTTGAGATTAAAGGGGAATTGTCCTCGCTAAACGGCCGTGCTGGGGCTAAATTGATCGTACGTGATACCGGAATCGGGATTGATAAAGGGATGCAAAGTTTGATCTTTAAGAAGTTTTACCAGACCGGTAAGATTAATTTGCATAGCTCTAGTCAAACCCGTTTTAAGGGGGGGGGGGCCGGTTTAGGGTTGCCGTTGACGAAAGGGATTATCGATTTGCACGAAGGGGAGATTTGGGTTGAGAGTGAAGGGCATGATGAAGACCGCATGCCGGGAAGCGAGTTTCATATCTGGTTACCGCTATCGGGTGTGTGAGATGCTCTTTGCTCTGGCTAGCGGGGTTTGTGCGGTGTGAGAGGTTCAACTTCGCTCTGACGATTGGATATTGTTGTTCATACTTCATTATTTAATTCGGGGTGGCACAACGGGCAGAGGTGAGCTACAACTGTTTTTGTTTGTAGCTGTAGTTAAAGTTTTATGACGCCAATTGATGAAATTAAAAGTCGTTTAGATTTAGTCGATATTGTGGCTGAAACGGTCGAGTTGCGTAAATCGGGTCGTTCATTGACCGGTTTTTGCCCGTTTCATAGCAATACGAAAACGCCTTCGTTTGTTGTTTTTCCTGAGACACAAACATGGCGTTGTTTTGGTGCCTGTGCGGATGGTGGGGATTTATTTAGCTATGTGATGAAGCGAGAAGGGTCGGATTTTCGCGAAACCTTAGAGAATTTGGCTTCGCGGGCCGGTGTGATTTTAGAAGAAGCGACACCACAGCAAAAAGCGAAAAAGGTGGAGCAGGAACAACAAGCGGACCTATTAGAAGCGGCCGCTGATTATTTTCACAATCTTTTTATGCATGCCCCCCAAGCGCAATATGCACGTGAATATGTGAAGCGCCGCGGGCTATCGGCCGAGACGATCAGGACTTACAAAATCGGTTTCGCCCTGAATCGTTGGGATGCTTGTCGGACCCATTTTGATACACAGGGATACTCCGTTAAAGAGCTTTTGGATGGGGGATTATTAACCCATAATGAAGATAAAGGGACGACCTATGACCGTTTTCGGAATAGGTTAATGATTCCGATTCGGGATGTAAACGGCCGTTATGTCGGATTTGGTGCACGTACCTTAGAGCCGGATGGGATTCCTAAATATCTAAATTCCCCACAAACGGATTTGTTTGATAAGAGCCGTTTGCTCTATGGGCTTGATTTAGCCAAGCGCCATATTCGGGAAGAAGGGCAAGCGGTGATTGTTGAAGGGTATATGGATGTGATCAGCGTCTGGCAGGGCGGTTTTCGCAATGTGGTGGCCCAGATGGGAACCGCGCTGACCCCACAACAGTTGCAACTCCTGAAACGGTATACGAAGAAATTTGTGATTGCGCTGGATGCGGATGCGGCCGGTATTCGGGCGACGATGCGCGGATTAGAAGTGGCGCGCCAAACGCTGGATCGCACGGCGGAATTTCGCTTTGATCCGACCGGATTGGTGCGTGAAGAAGGGCGTTTAGAAGCGGATATTCGGGTGGTGATGATGCCGGAAGGGGAAGACCCAGACAGTATTGTGAGCCGTGATCCGGCCGAGTGGAAAACGCTGATTGATCAGGCTAAGCCGGTGGTGGAGTATGTGATCGGGGTGATGGCGGCCGAAGCTGATTTGAATGACCCGAAAGCGAAGACCCGGGTTGCGGAGCAGGTGATTCCGCTGATTCGGGATGTGGAGAACCCGATTGAACGGGAGCATTATTGGCAGATTTTAGCGCGTACACTGCGGGTTGATGTGCAGGCGTTGCAACGGCTACAAGTGGCGAAGAAGGGGGGACGTGTTGTTGCTCCGGCGAAGCCACGCCCTGTTGTGGATGGTACGAAGAAGCGTCGTCAAGCACCCCCGCCACCACCGCCGCCGGCCCGGATATTGAATAGCGGCCGTGGCCGGTCAGCTGCGGTGCGTAAGCGTGAAGAAAACTTTTTACGAGAGTGTCTAGACAACCCGCTTTTGGTACGGCGCGTTAACCGTATGTTAAGCGAACAAAACGCACCGATCCTAAACGAAGGTGATTTTTCATCGAGTGAAGACCAAGCGTTATTTGGCTTGATTAACCATCAACAAAGCCTTGGGCGTGTTGCTCCAATTATCGAAATGTGGGATAGTTTGGATGCGATTTTGCAACAACGAATCCGCAATTTACAAGCGCAAAGTGGGTTAGCGTCGAACCAAACCGAGCGCCGTGTGGAGCGTTTGGTGCTATCGGTTTTAGATTGGCGACAGGAAAAGGTGACCCGTTTGAACGATGAACTAAAGCAATTGATTCATCATGCGCGAATCGAGGGAAACCAAACACTCGTCACTACGTATACCAAAGAGCAATTAACGCTGGTTAAGCAACTCCAGCAAATCTACCGGGCCAAAGGGGCGATGTCGGCCGTAGCTCGGCGACGCAGTGAAGAAAAAATTTAGTGTAATTATTCGACAGCGATTCGGGATAATGCTTTCCCTCCTATATATGAGGAGGGGCTGAGGGAGGTGGATATTAAAAAAATCTCCTCTTTTCCACCCTTGTTCCTTCAAATGGAACGGGGGGCTTGTCGAGCAGGCAGACAAATTTAGGAATGACATATGAGTCTTGATTTGGATAACTTTCAGTTGAGCGATGATGCGCAAGACGAATTAGAAGAAAAGCAGACCAAAAACAACGATGTCCAGGCGTTTTTAAGCAAGGCACGGGCGACCGGTGCGATTGATGAAGCGGCATTGCAAAAGGTGCTGGGCGATTTAGATGAAGATGAAACGGAAGTGTTGTATACCGAGTTGCAAAACATGGGGTTGGCGATTCCGGATGATGACGACGATGAATTTGGGGATGCTGATTCTGTTTTGCGTGATACGACTGTTCAGGGATTAGATCCGAATGCGCTAGAGTATGGGATCGTTGATGATGACCCTGTTCATACCTATTTACGCGAGATCGGCCGTGTTGCCTTATTAAAAGCGGAAGAAGAAGTTTGGTTGTCTTCGCAGATTTCCGCAGGTGATTTATTGGAGACGTTGACCAAAGACGCTGGTCGTGAAGCGAAAGAAGAAGATAAATGGGCGGATGAAACCCCATTTGTACGGGTGATGCTCAAAAATTATGAACTCCTGAATGAAAAATGGGTTCAGGTTGGGATTGAAAGCGAAGCACTTGAAGTTGATCCGCCTAATTTATCAAAGCTGGTCGATGAAGCCCAAGAGCTACGCCACACATGGCAAGCGGAAGAGCGGTCATATTTACGCAAGTTTTTAAACAACGGTTATTGGGGAACCGCACCAGACTGGGGGAAAATAGCTCCGGTGATGTTTGTGGTGTTTGAAACGTTGTATCTGATGCCACGCAGTGTGTCTGATCGGATGGCTCGCTATTACAAGCGACATGACAATTTGCCGAGTGCAGAGATTTTCAAAAGCTATTTGCCGAACGATATGGAGCGGTTGAAATATAACGAGTTCCATGTGTATAACGCGGCCGAAGAAGCGAAATCGGCCTTGACACGAGCTAATTTACGTTTGGTGGTTAGCGTGGCGAAGAAATACCTCGGCCGTGGGATTCAGTTTTTGGACTTGGTTCAAGAAGGGAATGTCGGTTTGTTGCGTGCGGTAGAGAAATTTGATCACGTGAAAGGGTTCAAATTTAGTACCTATGCCACATGGTGGATTCGTCAAGCGGTGAGCCGTGCGATTGCGGATCAGGCCCGTACGATTCGGATTCCGGTCCATATGTTTGAAACGATCAATAAGATTGTGCGGATTCAGCGCGGGATGGTACAGCAGCTCGGCCGTGAGCCGAAAATCGAAGAGTTGGTGCTAGAACTGGATTATCTCGAAGAAAAAGAGATTGCTCAGATTCGAAAAGCATTGGCTGAAGATCGACAAGTTGATCCGCTATTGTTCCGTAAATGGCGTCAGGCGACCGGCAAAGTACGAGGCATTTTGCGTATTTCACAAGATCCGATGTCTTTGGAATTGCCGATTGGTGGGGATGATGATTCGACCCAGCTTGGTGACTTTATCGAAGATGAATCGGTGGAAGAACCGATTGATGCGGCCTCGAAAGAGCTGTTGCGTGAACAGGTACGCAATGTGCTGGGCTTTTTGACTGAGCGGGAACGGTCTGTGATCGAAATGCGTTTCGGTTTGAATGATGGCAAAGACCATACGCTAGAAGAAGTTGGTCGAGCGTTTGGGGTAACACGGGAGCGGATTCGTCAGATTGAGGCGAAAGCGCTGCGGAAGTTACGGCATCCGAGCCGGAGCAAGGCGTTGCGTGACTATTTGAGTTAGTCGATGGTTACGTTCAAATTTTAGAAAAAGAGAGCCGCCCAATTTGGGCGGCTCTTTTTTTATTTTAAAGGCCTGAATGAAGGACGCGGTCGCGTAGCTGGCCGCAGCCGGCTTGAATATCGATGCCGCGACGAACGCGGACGGTGCTGGAAACACCGTAATCGGCGAGGCGGTCGCGGAATCGCTGTACACTTTCAGGGTCGGAGGGACGGCCGTCGTAACCGTTGGTCGGATTGAGGGGGATGAGATTGACGTGACAGAGCATGCCCCGCAGGAGCTTGCCGAGTTTTTCCGCTTGTTGTAGGGTGTCGTTTTCTCCACGGATTAAGGCCCATTCGAAGGTGAGGCGACGGCCGGTTTTGTCGATGTAGTAGCGGCAGGCTTCGATTAGGTCATCGACCGGCCATTTGCGGTTGACCGGAATCAGTTTGTCGCGTTCTTCGTCTGTGGCGGCGTGGAGAGAGACTGCGAGTGGTGTTTGTCGTTGTTCGTCGGCGTAACGTTTAATGGCGGGGATGAGGCCGACGGTAGAGATAGTGACCTTGCGGTTGCCTAGATCGATTCCGGTGGGGTCGGTCATGCGGTCGATGGCGGTGAGGGTTTTGCTGTAGTTATGTAGCGGTTCACCCATACCCATCATGACGACGTTGGTGACATGGGCGTCTTCGGCCGCGAGTGCGCGGGCGAAAAAGGTGAATTGGCCGACGATCTCGGCCACGGTTAGATTGCGCATAAAGCCCATTTGGCCCGTGGCACAAAAGACACACCCCATGGCACAACCGGCTTGGCTGCTGATACAGATGGTGTTGCGCTTGTCGTAACGCATGAGAACTGTTTCGATCAGTTGATTGTCGGCCAGACGGAAGAGCACTTTGTGGGTGTGGCCATCACCGGAATATTGTTCGTAATAGGGGGCGAGCGTATCGCCCAAGGTGGCGTTTGCTTCTAGCTTTGTGCGTAGGGCTTTGGGCAAGTTGTGCATTTCGGCGAAAGAGGCGGCGAATTTTTTATAGAGCCATTCCCAAACTTGCTTAGCACGGTATTTCGGCTGGCCGAGATCGGCGAGAAAGGTTTGTAGTTCGGTAAAAGAGAAATCATAGAGATTTGGCAATGCTGTTTGGGTTGTCGTTGTTGTGTTCATTATAAATTATGGAGTGCTTTAATTTTTTGGAGGAGCTCGGTAATGTTTGCCATGACAATGTCTGGTTGGAGGGAACTGGCGGCGAGATCGGCCGGTTGGGTAATGCCGGAGAGGACCAGCAGGGTTTTGATGTCGGCCGTGGCCGCTCCCGCAATGTCGGTATTGAGGCGGTCGCCGACCATGAGGGTATTGTTGCCGCTGGCCTGTGGTCCGAGCATATCTAGGGCGGTATAAAACATGGTGGGGTAGGGTTTGCCGATAATTTCTGGCTCTTGGTCGGTCGCGGCTGTGATTAGGGCGAGTTGCGAACCATTCCCCGGAACCAAGCCCCGCTCGCTGGGGAAGGTCACATCGGGGTTACAGCCGACAAATTTTGCGCCATGCTGTCGGATATGAATCGTGGCGCAGGCGAAATCTTCATAAATCGAGCTTTGATTAAATCCGACCACGACAATTTGAGCAGGGGTTTTATAGTCGGCTCGGTCTAGGACATGGAATCCTTTGTTTTCGAGCGCTTGGCGCAGGCCGATTTTGCCGATCATGTAGATTTTTGTGTTATTCGGGTCATGATTTCGGGCTAGATGGTGTGCGGTGGCGAGCGCTGAGGTCATGACTTGATGGGGGTGAATGGGAACCCCCATACGGCCGAATTTGGCGACGTATTCATCTGGTGTTTTGCTGGCGTTGTTGGTTGCAAATACGTGTGGGATTTGTAACCGGCGTAACGTCTCGAACAGTTCTGGGAGATTAGGTAGGGCGGTATCACCATGCCAAAGGACACCGTCCATATCGAAAATATAATGTTTAATTTGAGATAGCATTTTAGAGTTATTGGTTATTTATGATTCATTCGTCGTGGGAAAAAGGCAGGCTTGAACCGTTTTCGCTCGTTACTCGCCGCTCGCCATTCGTCACGGCTAGAATCTTCATTGGGTTTTTGTATAAGGAAAGGTGGGTTGCATTTGTGGCATACGGAACTAAATTCTACTACAATGCACATCGTTTTGTTAGACAAACGTAACTATTTGGTAGCTTTCTTGGCGTCTCTCTCCTTTGAGGGAAAGGGGCGTAAATCCAATTAGACGGTTGCTGAATTGTTACAGACAAACAAGCGAAATACGGATGCGTTTAGTTGGAGGCGTTTGTGGAATTAACGGTATTAATGCCCGTATATAATGAACGGGAAACGATAGAAGAAGTGGTCGGTTGGGTTCTAAAAACAGGACGTGCCAGTGAGCTGATTATTATTGATGATGGCTCAACCGATGGAACAAGGGATTTGTACCCCCAAATCGAAGCGATGGCACCTGATATGATTCGGGTGATTTTGCATGAAAAAAACAAAGGAAAAGGGGGGGCGTTGCGGACCGGAATCGAGGCGGCGACAAAGGATATTCTGATTATCCAAGATGCGGATTTAGAATATGATCCTCGTGATTATGCTCAAGTTTTGCAACCGATTGAAGAAGGCAAGGCGGATGTTGTGTATGGGTCTCGTTTTCGTGGTGGTCCAACCAAGACGATGTTTTTCTTGAATATGATAGGCAATAAGTTTTTGACACTAATGACCAATATTCTTTACAACACGATTCTGACCGATATGGAAACTTGTTATAAGGCGTTTCGGACAGAAGTGATCAAAGATATTCCGTTACGTGCGCGAGGGTTTGACTTTGAGCCGGAAATTACGGCCAAAGTGCTTAAACGAGGGCATCGTATTTACGAAGTGCCGATTTCTTACAACGGCCGTGAATACGAAGAAGGAAAGAAAATCCGGCCGTGGCGTGATGGGTCGATCGCCTTGTGGTGTTTGATCAAGTATCGGTTTGTTGATTGAGGCAGAGAAGAGAGAAGGGAGAAGAGAGAAGAGAGTGGTTCTGCGTTTCAGTACAGGGCGTGGGATAGCTTTCTTTTCTCTGGTAAAGAGATTGGCTGATTGGCGGCTAATTCCTGAGCGGTGGGTTTTGCTCGGGTGGATTGTTTTGGGAGCTTGGTTGCGTACACGCGGTCTGTTTGTTCATACTTTTCATAGTGATGAGGCGCTGTTTGGGAGTTGGGCTCGTTTGATCGCTGTATGGCGAGATCCCTTGCTACGTACGGTTGCGGTTGATAAGCCACCACTGCTGTTTTATGCTCAGGCTTTGTTTTACCCGATGCAGGGGGCGGTTGAGTGGGCGGCGCGATTGCCTAATTGGATCGGGTCGATTTTGGTCATTCCATTAGTGGCTAGGATTGCGCGCCAGTGTGGGGGGGAACGGCCGTGGCTAGCGGCCGCTTTGGTCGCCTGTTCCCCTTTGGCGATTCAGTTTAGCGGGACCGCTTTCACCGATCCGTTGATGACATTTTGGCTGGTCTTGTCTTTGTCTTTGTTGATTGAGCACCGGTGGGGGACGGCCGGATTTGTGTTTGGGTTGGCGCTGGCGACTAAATATCAGGCTGGGTTGTTTTTGCCGTTGTGGTTGGTTTTGCTGCTCCTTGACACAGCAGAGGAGAGAGATAGAGAAGAGAGACAGAGGATAGATGATGGTCATGTGGGGTTGGGTTTGCGGGGGAGCGGCCGTTTTTTTGTGATGATGTTGGTGGTGATGGCACTGGTTTTTGCATGGGAGTGGGGGCGGTCTGGCTCGTTTACGCTGTGGGGGCAGCAAATGGGAAATTTTGGTGGATTGCGAGTCATTTGGTCATGGGAACTATGGCCGCGTTTGGTTGAGTGGGGCAAGCTATGGGGCTTTGTTTTGGGTGGGGGATGGTTGAGCTTATTTTGGATTAAGCGGGATCATACGAATGGGAGAAATAGTATAGTTGCGGTATTACTATCTATGTTTGTACTGGGGTATGCGGCTTTTCATTGGCTCATTGCGATTCCGGCTTGGGATCGTTATTTGTTGCCGATGGTGCCACTGATAGCGATTTGGGTCGCTTGTTTAGTCCCGATACGTATCGAGCGAGGTCGCGCCCTTTTGCCTTTTGCCCTTTGCCTTTGTATTTTACTTGCCGGTTTGGCTCGTTATTCATGGTTTCCAGTGGGGGGGGCGGAAACGGCCGATCAGGGGGCGGCCGCGCTAGCCATCCATTTGGAAGAAAAGCCGTATGGCACCGTTTTGTATGATCATTGGTATAGCTGGCAGTGGCGTTATCATTTGTTTGATGAGGCGGTGTATGTGAGCTGGTTTCCTCACCCAGAACGGTTGGTTGAGGAGTTGGATGCATTTATGGGGGATGGAAATCGGCGGTATGTGGCGTTGCCGGTTGACGGCCGTGGGGAGGCGGTGATGACGGCCGTGCAGGAGGCGGGGTTTGGGTTAGAATTTGTGGCACAGGAAGGGGAGATTGGGATGTTTTTGGTAACAGGTTATGAATGACGAATGACGAATAAAGGGTTTTTATGGGTGATGAAAAACGATTGGATCAGGTGATGTTGTTTGGGCTGGGAGGGCTGATTTTGGCGTTCTTCTGGCGAATGGCGTTTACGGATTTGATTTTGGCGCGGGGGGATACATATCTCTATTTTTATCCGTATTGGCATGCGGCACAGGTCGCATTGCTGGACGGCCGTTTGCCGCTGTGGAATACCGATATTTTTATGGGGGCCCCTCTACTCGCGAATAGCCAGATGGGTTTTTTTTACCCGCCGAATTGGGTGGTTTGGGGGCTGTTTGAAGTGCCGACGGCGGTGAAGGTGTCGATTTTGACTCACTTGTTTGTGGCGGGATGGGGCGCTTATCGCTTGGGGCGACAACTGTTTCGTTTGGATGCCGTGGTGGGACTGTGGTCGGCCGTGTTGTTTGCGCTTGGTGGGTATTTGACAGCACAAGTGGAGCATGTGAATCAGTTGCAGGGATTGGCCTATTTGCCGTGGTTGTTGTGGTTTGCGGTGGCGCCCAAGATGGGATGGGAGCGACGATTAGTGGGGCTTTCTTTTTGTTTTGCGGCTCAGTTGTTGGCGGGGCATACACAGACCACTTTTATCAGCGGTATGGCTGTTGTTTTATGGGTTGTGCTGTTTTGGATGTCTGGTGAGGCGGCCGTCGAGTCTACGGCTGAGGGAGCTGCGACGAATGGGGGGCTGTTGGCCTTTCTTAGAGAACGAAATTTTTGGTGGGGTTGGGTCGTTTTGGCGGCAAGTGTGGTGCTGGCGTTGGTTTTATCGGCCGTGCAGTTATTGCCTACCGTTGAGTTGATTCAACAGTCGAGCCGTGAGGGGGGGCTGACGGTGAATGAAGTGTTATCGTTTTCATGGCATCCGTTATTGGCCACGGCGAGTTTGCTACCGAGCTGGGAACAAGGCGTTTTTACAGAATATGTGGCGGTATTGCCGGTGACCGCACTGATTTTTGGGGTGGTGGGGGCGTTTCGAGGGCGCAAAAGCTGGCCGATTCTAGGTTTGGCGTTGGTCGGGCTGTTTTTGGCTCTTGGCCGATTTAATGGGGTGTCTTGGATATTGGCGCGATTGCCTGGGTTTGATTTATTTCGGGTTCCTGCTCGTTGGCTGGTGTTGTATGGGTTGGGGATGAGTTTGTTGGCTGGAGGGGGATTGCAGTCTTTTGTTAATTGGTGTTACGGCCGTCGAGAAGATCAGATTGGCGCGGCCGTTAAAATGAAACGGATGGCTGGCGCGGGGCGTTTGGGCTGGCTGGTTGGTCTGGCCCACCATGCTTGGTTGCCTTACTATGCTGGGGGTGCTGTGGTGATCGGTTTGGTGGTGTGGGGGTTTGTGGCGGTTTGGCTGGGGCGATGGGTTCCGGTGGGGCCGGAATCGCCGCTGGTACGGCCGAATGGGTGGACGTTGGGGTTGGTTTTGGGGGAATTGGGGGTTGTGGCCCTTGCTGTCTATGGGTGTGTGCGCGGGTCAATTGGCCGGTGGGATGGTGGTGAGTCTGTAAAGAAGGTGTGGGGGGACTCGGCCAATTGGCCCCTACATGGGATTATGATGGGGGTGTCTGTTTTTGTGCTGTTTTTGTCGTCTCGATCGCTACCGTATCACAATTTGACGACGGCCGAGGCCTATTTCGACCAGCGGCCGCCGAGCTTGCGTTTGCAGGCGGAAACGGCCGGTATGGTAGCGCCGGCTCGGTTTTTAAGCTTGTCCGAAATCTTTTTTGATCCGGGGGATCAAGCGGAAATCGATACGATTTATGGGGAAATATTAACAGCCGAAGCGCAATACGATTACACCATTGCGATTAAGATGAAAGAGATTGTGGCTCCAAATTTGTCAATGGTTTATGAAATCCCCTCTTTAGATGGGTTTGATGGGGGGATTTTGCCCTTGTCCAGCTATAGCGAATTGATGGGGGAAACGATTCTGGAGGGGCAAAAAACGACAGACGGCCGTTTGCGCGAGCAGTTGGCGTCGATTCCGGATGAGGCGTGGCTAGATGCGTTTCGGGTTGGCTATATCATTACTGATAAAGTGGGGGATGCATGGCAAGGTGGGGTTTATTTAGATCGACAGCATCAGCAAATGTTGCGGGCTGGGGAGATGATCGAGATCGGTTATGTGCCGGAGATGTTGTCGGACGGGGTGCGGATTTTGTCAGAATTTCCGGTCATTGTGCATGTTGATCTTGGGGGGGGAATCGAGTATTTGGTCGATTCTGTCTCGATTGGAGATGGCCTACAAGAGGCCCGTTGGCCCGAAACTGTGCCCAAGGGAATTCAGATTGAAGGGATTTCGGATGGTATATTTTCAGCGGTGACGTTGATTTATGAGCCGGATGGGGCGTTTTATCCGCTTACGTTGGGGGCTTATCGGCTGATTCATTCGGGTGATGTCAAGATTTATGAGAATTTGGATGTTTGGTCGGGTGTGACCCTGCATGTGCCGACGGCCGAGTCGATGATGGATGAACGGTTAGAAGGTGGGACGGCCGAAATTATGTCGCAGGTGGCAACAGAAGTGCGGGTGGTGGTTGATACGGCCGAGGATGGGCTGTTGGTATTGGCGCAGGGGAATTATCCAGGGTGGCAGGTCTATGTAGACGGGCAACAGCGGGAGATTGTGCCGGTGGATGGCTTTTTTCGAGCGGTCGAGGTTCGGGCGGGGGAAAGTGAGGTGATGTTTGTGTACCGGCCGTGGTGGCTTTGGTGGGGGGGTGCGGTTTCGTTGGTGGGGGTGTTGGTTTTAGGGGGATTGGCCGTGTGTTGCAGGCTTACTACCCAGAGCTAGCAGCTCAAATTGTTTGTACTGGCATTTATTTGGGCGTACAAAAAAGCTGGCGAGCCGCAAGCCCAAGAAATAGAGCGGTTACAAGTTGCTTTAGATGATGAGGCTCTGGGACTCAAGTGATTGTGGAACAAAAGGCAGCTTTGTGATGATTGATATGTAAATAATCGTGACCTTTGTCTATAAAATGGAGAGATAGCTCATGGTATCAGGAATTGGACTTATTCTCATCTGTGTATTTGTTATGATCGCCATCGTTGCGGTTGTTCGAGTGATTCGTGATGAAATGGACGCTGAGAAAAAGCGAGTGACGAAAGTGCTGGATCAACTGATTGCCAGCCATGGTGGTAAATTAATTGGTGTGGATTTTGAACGCTTACTCAAAGGGAATTACTTGTCTGGTTATAAAATTACAGCGTTATACAAGGATGAAGCAGGACAGCAACACAGTTATCAATTTAGCGCGGTCGTGCAAAACAATAAAATTTTAGATGATATTCAGATACCCTGGGATGATGATGTTTCGCCCCCCCCAAGGAGTAGCAAGGAAGAAATTATTGATCAACAGGCGGAAGAAATTGCCAGACTGAATCGGCGTATTGCTGAATTAGAAGAAGATGCGAACGAGGCTTAGGGTGCAAGTACCGTGACGATAAGCTAGCTAAATTTACGCTGGCGCGGCCGTTCTTTCACATCTTCGATCATGCCCCCATGACCGAGCTTGACGATGTCGATTTTGGTTAGATAGTCACCAACGAGCAGGCGGGGGATGACGAGATCGACGATGTTTTGCTTGGGGCTACGGGAGCAGCCGGGAGCACCGACGATATGAACGGTCCGGCCGTTTCCATCGTAGCGGGCGAGCATGAGTAGGTTGCCGGGATCGACAGGGGCACCGAAGCTAATAATCCGGCCCCCTGCTAATTCAACGGCCGTGGGGGCGATATCATACCGATCCATAATCGCAGTTTCACCGGCCAAGATAATCATTTCAGATCCTTGATCGATATGTGCCGTAATTGTTTGGGCCAACACCCCTTCACTACTTTCTTCTTCCAATGATACAAAATCGACTCGGCCGAGTTCCGACCCCCAAGAGGCCAAACGGGGATGCAACGCTTTGCGGAAGCTTTGGATAATGCGCTCTTGGGCGGTGATTGAGCCGGACAAAATCATGCTGACCTGTCTTTTGGGCAAAGGATCGACCCGCAAAAGCGGGTCGATATGAGCTCCTTGTTGGCGGGCGTGAATCGGGTATTGGGCCAGAATTTCCGCTTCGCGGACGATATTCTTAGGCAAGCCATAGGCGATGATTTTGAGGGTTGCGACCATTTGGCGCGGTTGGACGACGCTGTTGTTGCCGACCGTGGCGAGAGTGACCGCATCACATAGATTGACTTGCATCAAGCGCTCTTCATCGATGCGCAAAATGCCGAGGGTGTCACTATGGAGATTGGCGCGGCCGGTGGCCGGTTTAGACAGATAGAGGTGCTCCCCTTGGGCAGCCAGTGCGATGCGCTGGGCGGCCGAGTTTTCATCGATGTCGCTCGGTTCAAGTTCTGCGACAAAGACGGTTTGACGGCCGATCTGACGTAGTTTAGCGATATCCGCTTCTGTGAGGGGCTTTCCTTTGCGAAAGGCGCGACGGCCGTCTGGACCAGCGATGTTGTGACCTAGTATTTTACCTGTGGCTTGCTCGAGAGGGACTGAACCGAATTTCATAGGAGTGGGGACCTTTTGTTTTGGTTTATTTTGATTTAGTAGGTTCCGACTTGATTGTGTGCTCCGATCGATACACTATATATTTTCCTAGTCCTGTCGGATTTGGTGGGAGTTGATCAATTAACGATTGTCATTCCCACGAAGGTGGGAATCCAAGTCTGCTTGAGCGGTGGATCCCCGCCTACGCGGGGATGACAGTCCTGTCAATCGAC
>WTJY01000359.1 GCA_011524645.1 Anaerolineales bacterium
CGACTATTTTTGAACGATTTACGCTTATCCCACCAAATTCGGCAGTATCAGAAATATTTTTTACTGAATAGCCCTGCCGAAGTTGGCTAAAATGTTGACAAATGCGTCCACGATGTAGACAATATCCGCTATACGGATAAGTGGTATTGGTGTGATCGTATGATACAGTCAGTAGAACGGGCATTTCGCCTCCTTTACACAATTGGACAGCGTGAAGATCAGAGCAATATTTCTCAATTGGCTCGTGATGTAGGTTTGCCACGAACGACTGTGGTTCGCTTGCTGGACACATTACAAGCTGTCGGTGCGGTGAAAACGGCCGATGTCACGGATGAGTACCAAATTGGGGACAAGTTGGTTGCGCTACTCAATAACACACCTTGGAAGGAGCAATTAGCGGCCGTCGCCTATCCGTATTTGCAAGAGCTGGCACTGACAACAGGGGAAACAACATACCTAGGCATTCCAGAAGGGAATAGTGTTTTTTATATGACACAGATTGATAGCCAATACACGATCCAAATGAAAGATTGGAGTGGGCAGTATACCGATTTACATCCCACGGCTGCTGGCAAACTTTTTCTAGCTTATCGCACTCCTGAAGAACTAGACCGTTTTTTTGAACAAGAATTAGCGACTTACACAGAATTTACTCTGACCTCACCCCATCAATTGCGGCCAGAGCTAAATACGATTCGACAAACCCAAATTAGTTGGTCACGTGAGGAGTTTGAGTTCGGCTGTATCAATATCGCGGCCCCGATTTTTAATCGGGGTGGTCAAATTACGGCCGCTGTCGCTATCGGTTTCCCTCGATACCGCATGCAATCCCCAGAACATCAGCAATGGTTGGCGGAGCAGTTGCTCCATACAGGCCAACAAATCTCTCAGTCCTTATAGTTTTCGCTCATTCTATTCAGACCTGATACCCCCACTTATATAGGAAAAAGAATATGATATCTGCTACGACTACCGTATCACCCCAAACCGAAACTGAAGAAGAGTTGCGTGTCGATCTTGCGGCCGCATTTCGCTGGGCCGCACGGCTCAATTTTCATGAATCGATCGCCAATCATTTTAGTGTGGCTGTGTCTGATGATGGCAAGCGTTTTCTGTTGCAGCCACTCGGCCGTCATTTTTCCCAAGTGCGGGCGAGCGAACTGCTTTTGGTTGACGCAGACGATCCCACGACCTATGAGGGGGAGAATGCGCCGGACCCGACCGCTTGGTTTTTGCATGCCCATCTTCATCAAGCGTTGCCACAGGCTCGCTGTATTTTGCATGTGCATGCCCCTTATACATTGGCTTTGGCCTGTTTGAAAGATTTTGAATTTTTGATGCTTGATCAAAATGCCTGCCGTTTTTACGGCCGGATCGCCTATGATCGCGCATATAACGGGTTGGCCTTGGATGATGATGAGGGGGAACGTGTCGCCCAACTAATGGAAGATGGTAAAAGCGTTCTCTTTATGGGGAATCACGGTGTGATGGTTATCGGGCCGACCGTGGCGCAGGCGTTTGATGAGCTGTACTACCTTGAAAAAGCGGCTCAAACTCAAGTGCTTGCCCTGCAGACCGGCCGTGAATTGGCGATTATTCCTGATGAAATCGCGGCGAAAACTGAGCGACAATGGAACACGTATCCCACCGGATTTTCGAATCTGCATATGTCGGCGATTCGAGAGATTTTGGATAGGGAAGAGCCGGAATATCGGGATTAGAAAGACAGAGTAAGAGAAGAGATGAGACGTAGGGGCGAGTAAAAGAGGCGCGTAGATCCCCTTTTTTGTCCGTCTCAAAAACAGATATTTATCCCAAAGAAAACAAAAATAACAAAAGGAAATAATATGAAAGTAGGATTAATTGGTGTTGGTGAACTGGGTATTGCGGTCGCCAAAAATATGGTAAAGGCGGGTCATGACCTGCATGTGTTTGACCTGAATGAAGAGGCTGTGGCGACCGCTGTGTCCTATGGCGCGAAAGCGTCCGATAGCGCGATCGCTTTGGCGGAAAGCAT
>WTJY01000122.1:0-2128 GCA_011524645.1 Anaerolineales bacterium
CAAAACACCTGTTTTTTCATCCCCAATTTTGAAGCAATTAGGGAAAACTAAAGTTTTCACAAGAAATGATTGATATGATTGTTCGTCAGCAAACAGGGAAGCTGATCTATCAGGGGGCAGTTTGTCACGCATATGATTTACACAAAGACCCTGATGGAATTCGAGAATCTTTGGGAATATCTAATCATCCTATACTGAAAGACGCACGTTGGAGAATGTTAATGCGCGGGTACGGAACAACTTGCCGGAAGAAAAATCTATTACGGACAGCTGAGACTGCTATTCAAGGTGAAGGTGTTGCTATTTTGCATTTTGATAAGGCCGGTTACTTGTTAGATGAGATCAGTGGGGTGCAGACAGCAATTGATAAAGAGATGCTTGAATATAGTGGTAACGACCCTGACATTATAGGCATGGGGATTGTGTCTATGACGACTTGGATACTTGGGGCGCTCTCTTTTTTGTACCGCAAGACAGAGGTTGAACATATTAATCCAAATCGTCAGGCTCGTAAAGAATTTGCACGTGCTACAGGCAAGAAAAAAGGGGCTGCGGATTTGGTTGATTACTATCTAATTAAAGTTAAACCACATGCGCGCGGAGGTAAAGCAATGAATCTATTTGATGATATTGAGCCGTTGCGTAATAAGGGACGTTCTGCCCGTTCACATAGTGTACGGGGGCATTTCCGTCGCGTGGGTGTAACGGGATTATTCGGCCGTGGAGATCATGCCGAGGAATTGATTTGGATTCCGGATCATACTCGAGGAGATGCCACTAAAGGTACAATTCATAAGGGATATAAGCTTGAAGAGTGACAATGAGGTTTACGGGCTTCCGCCGCTCTGTAAACTAAATTTGAATGATCCTATGGTCGTTGCTGGTATTTGTGTCCTTAACCCATTATGGATGCCAATAACAATAACTGTTTGTAAACCATCTGGGATATCAGCTTCATGCAATACAAATTGATTGACGGCTTGGGTTATACAGTGGGCTTGGCTCAGGCAATCCCCTGTAGGTCCTGTATATGGATTGCTTGTAAGCCATACTTCATAATTTAGCCCCATATCCGGCCAAGTGATTGTGAATTGCCCATTGGCGTAAATGACGGCTAAATCATTGATTGATAGTTGATCTATCCCCTCGAATTGGGTGTAGGAATAGGGGATTGTGGTTGTTAAATCTGATTGATACCAGCCTGTCCCCTCGACAGATAGCATGTTGAGGTCACGTAGCGCATATTCTCCGTGGACTTGATGACTGCTAATTTGAGAGCCGCTGAAAATCAAGGTAGGAGTGATGCTACCGGTGTCTGTGATGGTGATTTCGCTGTTGGCCCAGCCGATTGTACCGTCATTTTCATCGACTAAGCGGCCGCTGACGCGAAATGTTCCGGTGAGTTGGCTATCGGCCGTTAGGGTGAATTGTATGGTGTCGTATAGCCCATTGTCGTTTTCGTCGTCTGTTTCGTACGTTATATTTTCAAGGGTGACGGTGCGTTCTCCTTCGAATTGTTGGGGGAGATAGGTGGCCGTCGCGGTGAGGTTGTCGCGCGTATCCACGGTGAAGCCGAAGCCATTTTCATCAATGGCGGTGACATTGGTTAGTGTATACGGCCCTGATTGCCGGCTTTCGTAGACGAGCTCGCCGGGAATGCTTAGGGTGATAAGATGGGTGCTGATGGGGAGCGTTGCAGAGAGGGTGACACGACTGGAGAAATTGGTGCGGCCGATTGATCCGTTTGGACCGACTAGCTCGGCAAATAGTGCGTAATACCCTTCGCGTAACACATCAAGTTCTACATCAAAATCGATTGAGTCATATAAATTGTCGTTGTCGATGTCTGGTGTGGTGACTTGCGTGATCGCACCGATCTGGGCGGTGCGACTGTAGACCGCGATACTGGTGCTGGCGAGGCGGACCATATAGCCCGCTTCGGCGCGGGTGGTGATTTCGTGGAAGCCTTCGGCCGTGCTGAGTGTGACCGGGCCATCGTAAACCACATAGCCAGAAATGGGGTTGCTGGCGCTCAAGTTCTTGCTGAGTTGGATAGTTTGGGTGAGGCCGTCGGGGTCGGTGATGTCGGCCGTGATGGTGACGAGGTCGGTGTATCCATCTAATAAAG
>WTJY01000122.1:2228-7105 GCA_011524645.1 Anaerolineales bacterium
GGGTCGGTGATGTCGGCCGTGATGGTGACGAGGTCGGTGTATCCATCTAATAAAGCGGTAATTGTAATGGTGTCATTGGGAATACCGTCAAATTGATTTGCCCATGTTTGCAGGCTGGTGGTATCGCTGACAACGACCGAGACTGCATAGTAGATCGTGGTTGTGAGTGCATTGGCGAATTGAAAGTTGTAATACCCCGCGATTGGATTGTTAAGCTGTAGCTGATAAAAATTCCCATAATCAGTATTTGTAATAATGTTTTGTGTTACGGTAATTTCATTTACCACAACCAAGTTCCCTTCTGGATCATAGAGAAGATAATCGTTCACTAGTGGATAGGTCTGTAGTGTAACTACCGCATATTCGGTAGCTGATATAGGGAGCTGAAAAGCTTCTGTTTGATTTGTATCTAGATGCCCGACCCAATTGCCTGAATGTGTAGCATTGGAGCTTCCTAAATTTTGATTGCTATGATTCTGTGCCACAGCTCTCTCATTTATTGTACCGTGCTGACCAATGTCAACGCCTTTGCAGCTTCCAATATAAGTCAGTCCATTAACTAAAATATCTTCATCCAAAGAACCAAACAATTGCTGTACCGCAAAACAAAAAGTCTCTTGCGCACGAGCGGATTCCTTATGACAATCCGTATAGTGAATGTGAATCCAACGCAGAGATGTTGTTTCATCAAAGAATCCATCACATTCATACAGGTAATCCCATTTTTCATCTATTTCGTGCTCTGATGGAAATGGGATTCCAAATTCCTGCCAATTCCAACTCCACCAAGGATAGATCGCGGTTTCTTCTTTTCTAGTATTGTACAAGCCGCCAATCACTCCATCTGGTGTAGAGGCTATAGAATAGTATTTGACATCCCCTTGTGGTGATGAGTTTGGATTTAAGTCGCAATCGTACCATTCAAACACCTGTCGCCCTAAAGCCCTTAAACTACAAGTTGAAGAGAAATTAAAAACACGCATTTGATCTAGCGTCATACTGTTCGCGGAAATCAGGCATTGCTCAAACTGAACCCCCGAAAATTTACTTCGACATTTTATGCGAGCAAATACACCATCTTCTTTATTGGGTACGGAACCATGATGTGGTGTAGAAAAAGTAACTACATGTTCCACCTGTTCATAAGTATTTGAAATGGCTAGTGCTTTCCTTATAAATATTCCTCCTCGACTGTGCCCAAATACGTTGACTTTGTCTACCCCAAACTCCGTCTTTGTCTGATAGATACGATTGATGACCATAGGATAGGTTTCATTTACAGACAATATCCCGGAACCAAAATTTTTTGGTACTTGAATTGGTAAATGAGAATATAATCCAAAATTTGTATAGAATGTAAAAAAGGCATATTCATCTGAATATAAATTATTTTCATCTACATGATCTGTCCATCCGGGGATAGTCAAAATGGGTCGAATGACATCAGTTAATGAAATTGCGGCCCAGCCTAAGACTATGCCGTCTGTGCAATGTGGTGGAATTAATAGCTCGATTTTATTAGAGGCTGCTTTTGGGGGGATGCCATTTTCCCCCTTGGCACTCGGCACTTTTAGGAATTTGAGAGGGACATCATACGTACCCACGACCCAACCTTGTTCTTGTCCGACAACAGGTGTTAAGTTCCCATTTTGAATCATTGTTAGCGGTTCATCATTAAAAACAATAATGGGGTTTTCCCCTTGTGGGCATCGTGCAGAATCGCCGAAACTCTCGTCTACATCATAGATAGCTATTTCCAATTTCGCTCTATCTGGAAATGCACCATTATCGATTAAAGTCCGTATTGAATCAGCGGTTAATCTGCCATTTTCCTTAAATTCAATAAGCTCTCTATCTACACTTTCAGGGTGAAAATAATAGCGGTCGATATCAATATTAAATACAATATTATTTGTTGTGCTGATTCCAAATGTGGGCCATGAAAACGCGACGAACCTTTCATCCGTTTCTTTTGGGGGCTCTAAAAATTTATCGATGATCAGTGATGGGTTGTCTGTACTATGATCGTAAAGGAAGATATCGCTAACACCATTATCATCATTTTCAACTAAGTTAGTTGCTGCTGATACAAACACAACAAAACGATGCCCATTGGCAAATTGAGGATAGTCAGATCCTCCATCAGCCGCATTTCCATCATGGCCTATGGTGATTAATTCGAAGGTCGGCTGAGGGTGGCTTTCTAAATCATATAAGTATAGATTTCCTGTGTTTGTTGATGCGATAGGGTCAAGATTGTTGTTACCCGATTGAAAAACAAGGTGACTGCCATCACTTGATAAGTCGGCCGTCCTAATTGAGTTAATAAAAGAACCCCACATACCTGCTGGGGTGTAATAGGGTTCAATAGGAATCCTTTTTGTTTCACCCGCTACATGGTTTCTGATAAATAGATCTGTCGTTTGATTGGTATCGGTGACAATAGTATTTGAAGTGCCTTCGACTGAACGCAGACCGGCTAAGGTTGTAAAGGCCACGATGTTGCCATCGGCTGTAATGGATCGGATCAGGGTTCCCTCTTCTGCTTCGGTACCGTCTGTGCTAACTGTAACCCGCCTTGTAGTATGAGTGTTGACAAATGTTTGTCGAATAAACCCTTCATAGCCACCAAATTGATTGGTGCCATTAGCGAGTGTGCCTTTGCTGGCGGCAAAAATAACTTTGTCCCCTAAGGCGGAGAGATGTAGATTGCTTTCATGTGCACCAGCATCTGAGCCATCTGGTAAGTTTCCGACAGAGTCAAAGATGCCAAGATGCCTATCGTACACAAAACCATTTGTGTTATACAGCGTGGTTAAACCTAGATAACGGCCGTCGGCCGAAATGCTAGTAACCCCTCGGACAGCGGTATTGTTGAGGTAACTGTTGAATGCAAGCCTCTGATTTAAGTCCAAGAGAATTTGTGTCGTGATACCCGTGGCAATTTCGTAGATAAATACATTACTGTCCGCAATGTTACTATTAGGTGTTAAATTTGTGGCCGAGCTAGTGTAGGCGATAAATTCCCCGTTAGCTGAGATTTGTGCACCGCCAGAACTTCCATTTGCAGGCTGACCATCATAGCCGATTGAGACCATTTTCGGAAGCCCTGTTTCTCTGTCATACAAAAATACATCATTATAACCATTGGTATCGTTTGGAACGATATTGTTCGCACTTGACTGGTAAACGATGTAACGGCCGTTGGCTGATATTTGTGGATAGGAAGATCCTCCATTAGGCGAACCACCATCATAGCTATTTGAGATGCGAATGATGCCATTTTCAAATTCCTCTTGTGCCAATAGCAATGGTTTATTAGCCTGCATGACGCGGAAGGGCAATTCTGTCGCAGTTGATGGCGAACCAACGGCCGCGCCCACCACCAAAAATAAAACAAGCGAAAACAAAACTGGAATAAAAATACGACGTATCATCTCAACCTCCACAACATAGGTGCAAAAACAAATCATGCTTCACGGCCGGATAGCCTCCGTTGGTCATGTATAACCAACGCTTAAAAGTGTAGAACAAAACGGCCGACTTAGCCAAAAACTGATCAATCATAACAAAAACGTGAGCAATATTTAAATTCGCGTGCCATCGAAAGCGAGGTAGAATACCGAACTAGATTTATATCAGAAGCATTCACCTAGCTAACCTTTCCTCCAAAACTATGCCCATCAGCGGACCCATACCCAAGCAAGGCCAACTCGTTACCGTGCGGAATCGACAATTTGTGGTGACCGGTATCAAGCGCAACACGGCCGTTCCCGCACTCGAACACCAGCAACAAACCCAACACCTGATCGACCTGACATCTATCGAAGATGATGCCTTGGGCGAATCGCTCCAAGTTATTTGGGAGATCGAGCAAGGAGCACGGGTGATTGAGCAAAACGCACTGCCGACCCCAGATCGTTTTGATCATCCGGCCCGTTTCGACGACTTTATGAACGCCATCCGCTGGGGCATTATCTCGGCCGACGATATCCGTCATCTGCAAGCCCCGTTTCGCAGTGGGATCGAACTCAACGACTATCAGCTTGACCCGTTGGTACGGGCTTTGCAAATGCCGCGTATCAACTTGTTGATCGCTGATGATGTGGGATTGGGCAAGACGATTGAGACCGGCATGGTCGTGCAAGAAATGATTATGCGCGGCCGGGCGCGTACCGCTTTAATCATTTGTCCATCCGGTTTGCAGCTGCACTGGCAACAGCAGATGCGACAAAAGTTTGGCCTTGAATTTCGCATTATCGATAGCCAGCAAATCCGATACTTGCGCCGCTCACGCGGAATCGATGTGAATCCATGGTCCCACTTTCCCCGCTTAATCACCTCGATCGATTTTATAAAACGGACACGTCCGCTGCGTCTCTTTCGTGAACTGCTTCCTTTAATAGAAGAAGGGAGCGGAGAGCACGCCGGTAGCGTAACTCGGCCGTTTGACATCCTGATCGTCGATGAAGCCCACAATGTCGCCCCCTCTGGGCGCGGCCGATATGCGATCGATTCGCAGCGAACCCAGCTGATTCGCACCATTGCACCCCACTTTCAACACAAGCTTTTTCTGAGCGCAACCCCCCATAATGGATACAAAGAGAGTTTTAGTGCGTTGCTTGAACTGCTCGACAACCAACGGTTTGCACGTGGGTTAGAGCCGGACAAATCATTGCTACAGCAGGTGATGATACGCCGACTAAAATCGGAATTAACCGATAGTTTGGGCAACCCGCTCTTTAAGTCACGTAAGTTGGCGGTAATTGATGTGGCGTACAGTGATGCAGAACGTGAAATTCATCGCAAATTGCGCCAATACGGCCGTTCACGCCTGAACCATGCCGCCAGTGAGGGGGAGCGGTACGCCAGCGAAT
>WTJY01000287.1 GCA_011524645.1 Anaerolineales bacterium
CGCTATCCAGTGGGGGGTTTCCCGTGCAAATTACTTGACAACTCTGATCGTGGATTGTTGTTCGGTTCCAGCCGATAATGAAATTGTAGATATATGCGGTAAATTCTGTGATCTCGTCAAATACATACAGGTCGCGCGCTCGCCCCTGTTGCTTTTTCGCGTCCTTTTCGTGCTGGCAGTGTTCCAACTCTACACGTCGCTTTTTGCCGGCATAAATTCCACTATACACTTTATCCGAGCGATTGTAGTCATCATCTCCAGCAATCTGCATTAGACGCTGCTCAATGCCGTCCAAAGATGGGTTGATTCGTCGGAATATCGCTGTGTTTGTATGCTGAGTTAGTGCCGTACCTAAGCCTAAATCGGTTTTTCCTCCACCTGCCGCACCACCATAATAGAGTTCATCGGCCTCACACTCCAACGCTAGTCGTTGCGGATTCGGTGTACCGTCCTCGCTATCTGGATTAGGCCGCCAGATGCTATCTCCGAATGCTTGCGCCTCTTCGTCAATAGCTCGCTGTAACGTGGCTAGTATTCCGCTTTGAATCGCTTCAGGTACGGCCGTCATTAACATTACGCGCTAATTCCTCCAAATGTATTTGTGTAGTGATTCGCGATGTCGGTCAAGATAGCTTGACGTGCTTTTGGATCTGAAACATGTGTTCGTAGAGATTCTGTTGCAGTCGTGATAAATATCTCTAGTAATTTTTGAGTCTGCGTAATTTTGACCATCTCTTTGTTTTCAATGGCCTGCTTGCGTTGGCTTTCGATTTGTTTCCGCAAATGGTCGGACAGGTTGAGGTATTCAATCATGTCGGATTGAATACCTGCGCCAAGTTCGACCATAGTTGATAGCTCGCCAAATGCGGTCGTAAACTGCGCTTGATTCCCGTTTCTGGCGTGTAGCTTCATTTTTACCACGATACGGCCGAGTTCTTTGTAGCTCGGTATATCTGATCCGGACAGAAGCCGGTACAGAGTTTTTTCAAGCAAAACCCGCGTGTGGGCGATCTCCTCGTTCTGTGTGAGGATGTCCTCGGCTGTGCGGTGGCGTTCGATGTCGTCAGAGATACCTTTTAGCCTCAAGTATTTGCTGTGCTTTCCGGTTTTTAGATTAGGCGACGCAAAGCCTGTCGGTGTCTTGCCTCCGTGCATACGGCACACGGTTTTGCCTTTCATCGGCCGGTTTTTGCATTGCTTACCGCTCCGCTTTGATTTGGCTTTGCATCTGTTCTCGTCTTTGGCTTGCATGAGGGTCTTTTCTGTGTATGGGGGTGCTAGTCATCCAACATACCGACGAGATCAGGCTCAATGTTGAATGCATCCATGTAACGTTGCAGAGCTACTGCAACATATTGCGGTTGCAACTCAATGGCACGAACTTGCCGTTGTGTGTTTTCGGCCGCTATGATCTCAGGTGATGAACCATTAAACGGCACCAAAACAATGCCATTTCGCGGACAGCTTGACTTGATGGCTCGCTCCATCATCGCTACAGGCTTCGGGGTTGCATGCCCTTGTCGGTCATCACCTACAACGCGAGGAAATGCCCAAATGTCAGTCATGTTGTCATGAGTATTGTCAAAATACGCCCTTGTGCCGTAAAAATCCCGCTTGAGGTCATCATAATCCCGCTTGAGGTCATCATAATCCCGCTTGAATGCGTCACCATGTGCCGCCTGTTGCATCTTTTCGTAAACATCGCGTGTGGGGAAGCTCCATTGGCTCTTGCTTGTCCAGTGGTCGCGGGATTTATAGCTGTGTCCCACAACAGTTTTCATGGTTGGCACATCCCAGCCCATTTTTAACCTTTGGTCGTACAAGTATTTACGAATAGGCTCCCAGCCCTCCCAATAATTGTCTGAGTTGTTATTAAAACCTTGTTCTCCAAGCATGAAAAACATAGCAAACTCAGATATGTTTGCAAACATCCGCGCCAAACCTGATCCAATGCCGTTTCCATCGTAAAGCCCAGAGGCGTTTACCTTGTCCCATGTCACAAAGCTTCGAAACGTCACCCGTTCAGAGTCTCGCAACCCACCAACATACCAAAGCCTCCACAAATCAGGAGCATTACCCCAGATATAGGCGGAGCCATTATCAGCCACAAAAGGCCGACAAGCTTTCCACCACTTCATTTGAAATTCGTCGAGCTTTTCACGATATAAATTGTCATTGATCACACCGTCCTTTTCTTTACCCATGCCGTATGGCGGGTCAGCGTGTACAAGGTCTGCAATGTCATCACCCATTAGCAGCTCCAAAACGGCCGAATCTGTACAATCCCCGCAAACGATGCGGTGTTCATGACCCTGTGTTCTACTAGGTAACCGCCATATTTGACCACTCTCCACACCCCAATCAATAGCCAATTGCTCCGCTCTCGATATTTGAGGTTCTGCATCGCCACCTTCTGCAAAATCATCATCGGCCGAGCCATCACGGTCTAGTTCGATACCCATCTCTGCCAGTTCAAAATCATTGAACAACTTCGACATATCCGCACCGCGTTCGATTTCATCTGCGATGATTTCCGCGCTAACCACAAAGCCAACCTGATTAGTTCGGTTGTCAGCGTGTGCGTACATTCTAGCAGGGTTGTTAGGGTCCGTATCCTCAATATCCCAGTCTTTGCGCATGTTTACGATGGGAATATCTCCATCTGTTTCGATGACCAAAACCTCGTCATAACCGGCCTCAAGCAGAGCGAGTTGTGTTTTGTTTCCGGCAGACAGTACCCCGTTTGCGTCGGCAACCATAGAGCGTCCTACGCCAAACTCGTCAACTGAGTAGGCTAGCATTCGCGCACCTCGATCATTGCCCATATTAGCGTTAGACGGGTCTTGTCTCAAATCAGATAGCTTCATCCGATACACTTTGTTTTCGCTACTCATCGCTACCCCCAACAAGCAAAAGCGGATCGTAATCCAAATCGATCAACGTCTTGATAACAAACTTTCGTGTGTTGGTGTGCAGGATCAAATTAGAAAAATTATTCTTCAGCCATTCGGTCATGTCCCAGCTACCTGTATACGCCATTGACGCTCCTAGCCAGTCTGCAATCATTTCGGTTGCGTAAATTTCCGGCATCTCCAAAGCCTCGACCCGCCCCGTATCCTTGACTAATAGCCAATGGTTCCAATGGTGCTTATTTTTGTGTATGTGACAATTCCAAGCCTCAAGAAACGGTCGTCTGTACTCTGATTGCTCGGGCGCCTCTTGTCCTACAATGTCTCGATGCCAAAACCAATTTGCGTATGGTACAAATTCCCCTGGGCTCCACTTGCTGAAATCATGCTGCTCTAGATGGGATTCGGACAACCCCAGCGCTATGCCCGCATGGCGCACACACTCTAAATGCATGCGTAATGATGCGGCATATTTAGCCCCAGCCTCTCTAGAAATAAGCCCTTCGTACCCCGAAAAAGGCATCATACAAGGAAAAGCGTGTGATAGTTTCTCTAAATCTTCTTTACTTGCGTCCATTTCATTCACCTATTTATTTCACTACAAGAGCGGCAACAGCCGCCAACACGCTCAACTTGATAGAATGAGCGGTCATCGATAGAAACGATCTTGAAATAGTTTTGAGCCTCTTCGACTGTGTCAAATATAAAAATTCGGCATCGGCTACACCTAGGCAGAAATTCGGCCTTGTCTCCTATGACATAATCGCGCATCCGAAGAACCTTAATAAGCATTTTTGATGCAATCCCCACCATCTCCGCCGCGGCCGACAAAGACCCTGTTTCCTCATATTTCTCCGCAATAGGCCCGATCTCATCATCAAGCATCCTGCGGACCGTACTCCAATCCAAAGACAGAGCCTTTGATACAACCTGCAAGCTTTTTACCTCTGAATAAGTGCGAATGATTGACCCCGTTTGCCTGTAAATCCGTGTGGCTGTCCTGATCCTGCTTGCTTCTTGGTCAGCCCTGCGCTGCTTAGATATGCGCTTGACCAATGCCTCTCGTGCGCGGCGGTCTTCATCGCTAACGGTCGCAATGGCACTAGCCACGCGACGAGAGCCGACCCTGTGCCGCTTGCCGATCTGCTTTAGCGTCAGTTGCCCCGTTCTCCAATCTTTGAGCAAATCTTCTGTTGTTGGTGCTGTTTTTGGCGCGTACTGCTTATTTTCATGCCTTATGTCAAGTAATCCCATTAAGGGGATATTAGCACAAGCGTTCGCCATTCGTCAAGTTTATGTAAAGTTTTGTTTATTTAAAATAAAAACTCCCGCACCGGCCGAGTAATCGACCTGAACGGGAGCGCACACAAAGGAAGGAGTAAAGAGAGACCAAATCGCCGCCAAGCGTGGCGATTCTATTTACTCCTTTGCGAAGTTCAAAGGTTCACCTTGTTATTGAAAAATTTCTAAATTGTCAATAACGGCCGTCTGTAGACCTAGATATTTTTCCGTCGTGGCCGTGCTGGCATGCCCCAGCCATTTGCTGATAGCAAGGATGTCTACATCCTTGTCATAAAGAACCCGAGCGGCTGTGCGTCGTAAGTCGTGAGCACTTAGCGGGTTGTTTGCGTCATCGTAGATCAACCGGCTAACAATCGCATTGATTGAATGACCGCTCATACCGTCATGAACATTGCCGTAACGATCAATTTTTTTTAGAACACGAGTTCCCCCATGTTGATTTTTCATGAGGTTTATTTCCCGCACGGCCGCTGACGAGATCGGCACATTGCGGTTTTTTCGCCCCTTGCCCTTGATATTCAAGCGGTAACGGCCGCCAGCCGCCACAATATCGCTATATTCAAGGCTTGAAGCTTCTTCGCGGCGCAAACCGCACCGGCCTAGGAGGTGAATGATAATCGAATCGCGTAAACCTCGGTCCGCTGATCGGTCAATCATGCCGTGCTGGCGGGCTAAGGATTCATCACTAATCCATTTGCCGATCTTAGAACCGCTGTTCTGTTGTGGTGCAAAGGATACAGAAAGCGATTCTAACCGGTGAATGATAGCCCGAACTGCGTCTCCGTTGCCTACGCCACTTAAAGATTTAACATTGATAATGCACTGCCTGACATACCGTCCGAACATTGCGGACATGTACCGCCTGCGTGTCGGTGAAATCTCCGCAGATAAAACGCTGGCCGGGTCGATAATAATTCGGTCAATGTGATCATCGGTGAATGTTTCCAGTTGTCGTCTAAGGCGTATTTTGTTTTGATTTGCACTTGGGGTGATTAGTTGATTATTCATGATTTTATCCGTGTGCGGGGCGCACACGGATTTGATTCCGGGACTCTCTTAGGCGTTTATCACACGGTACATTTTTTCGCACAACAACTCGGGTGTCATGCGCTCGTCGCTCCTAGCGATCTTGATTATTTCAAGTGCTCCAGCAAAGAGCATTTGAAATATTTCTACAATATCCTCGACAGAGAACATCCCGTCAAAGAATTTATGAAGCTTCATTTTTGTGCTGACCAATTCCGCATCTATACTTTCTATGGTAGCACTTTCGCACTCCGCGAGTGTTTCTATTATTGTTACTACTACCATTGCTTGTATTTTGAAAAGTGAGCTGTTTTTTAATTCTTCGTTCATTTGATTTATCCGTGCCGTTTCTTGTTATTACATATGTAATTGTATACGATAATCGTATATTGTCAAGGGGGAAAACAACTCTTTCTGAAATTCGTTTCGGCCAATTGATGCTTTATCAACTGCTCAATCGCCTTTAATATACATTAGTATCCTAGCTGGTACAGAGTGTCGCACTCCATCCATATTGTTTGGTATCGCCAAATAGCAAAGCGTTCATCATTCAGCAGAATATCGTAATCCTGATCATAGTTCGCCATCATAAACGACATGACGGCCGTCAGATTTTGCGATTCAAGCACGGTTTCCCCACGTCGGGTAAAGTCATCATACTTAACGACCTTGTAGCTATCATTTGAAGATTCACTCATTAATCACTCTCCTGTATTAGTCAGTGGTGGCCCGATAGGTAGATGTACACCATCATCATCTCGAACAAATTGCACAGTATAAAATGCAAAATGTGAATATTTCATATTCGCCATCTTTAATCAACAATCTCTGATTGCTCCAACATTACACCAATCATTTTTTCGTCGCTGAAAAAATCATCAATCATCCATTCACAGCCATAGTCTTCGCTGATCGCATGCCAAATCAATTTAGCGTTCAGACGATCCAAGCTGTAACCGGCAGAGGATGCAATTTTTACCATTCGGTCAATGGTCTTCGCTTCGTGATCCTCTTCGTGCCGAGCTACAAGCTGTTGTTTAGTCGGATTAAATAGCCCGGCATAGCCGGACTTGATCAACTTGATTATCATTTTATTAAATCCGTCATCTGGATATTCGTCAGGATCATAATCGCACGACCATACTACTCTCGGCCCATCCCATACTTCCATCCTCATCTCTTCTATCTCTTCGCCATAGGCGTGGCTGTGAGCAATATAACCGCAAGCGTCACTAATAATTTCTGTGACAGAATGCGATTCGATAGATATGCCGCTATCTGCCACTGCGTCTGTTAGTGTGGAGAAAAATTTCAATTTCATAATGTCTCTACTCTTGTATTTTTCATTTGTGATTTATCGGCCGATAAAGTTCGGCCAAAAACGAAACGAACTGTGATTCAGTCATAGTTCGCCGTGCCGACTCAATCATTCGTGCTTGCGTTACGGCACGAACAACCACAGGTGTTGTATTGCGCACGGAAGGATAACCCCACAACGTCGCGAGTTCGTTTATCTCGCGACGGGTTTCGTCATTTATCTGGATTGGTGTTTGCTTGCTCAATGTTTCTCCTGAGTGCTAGAAAATTCCGGAACTTAAAAAACTCTTTAGATTCATGAAACTACCCCTTCACTGTGATAGTACGGCCGTCTGTCGTCTCGAATTCGTAATCATCTAATTTTCGATGAGGTTTCAATCTTATCACTCGAAAATGCATACCCAGACCCTCGACTTGCTGAGCCAAGAGCTCGGCCTCCTCGCCGTCATAAATCTTTAATGCGTCATTCTCACTATTTGTGGTGATTATGTCACCTAATTCACCAATCCCTTTGAAATAGACAGT
>WTJY01000124.1 GCA_011524645.1 Anaerolineales bacterium
GGCGGCAATCCCAGCCAAATGCTCAACATAAGCGTCATAATCGATCGCATCAGGATACGGTTGCCCCGGAATCGCCAGTAGAATCTTAAGCCCTTGCTCATGAGCCTGTTCGATCAGCCCCACCACATCTTCCGGCCGACTTTCATCATGCCATTTCGATTGAACTTTCACCCACTGCATCCCCATATCGATCATTTCAGATCCGTGGCGCATATCATGGGTCTGTGCCCCCCATTCAAAAACGTGGGTAGACCAATCATAGGTCGCCTTTAACAGATCATCATCCTCTGGCATCTCGACCGTAACCGGCAACTGATTGATACGAAAATCGGGCGCGAACTTGAGCGATGAAGCCAAGACCCAGCCCACATCGCCGATCCGATCTTGCACGCTTAACCACATTCCTAGCTCATCACGGCCGCTCAATCGCATATGAGAATAAGGTGGAATACCGCGTGCCACAACGGGAAATTCCACCCCCGGGCCCGCAAAAATATCGGTCGGCCGACTCGCCACCGCTTCATACTGCGTCAAAATTTCCGGCAGCGGCAATGTTGAATTCAGCTCCGGAATCGCCGCCACATCAAACATTGGATGAAGCTCCACACGGCTTTTTTGAATCCAACCGGACACCGTTCGATTAACACTCACCAATAGCCACCCCCCATTTTGCCCCTGCACACTCATGCCGGTCCCCACGGCGACCGTCGCCACCCGCAAATGGTTCCCGCTCGCCCCATTTCGTATCGTCGCAATTTGAATCGCACGGGCATCAGATGTAAAAGGGATCGCGGTCGGACTCGGTTCAGGCGTGCGAGACGGGGTCGGAACAATAATCGTGGGGGTCGAACTCGGCACGGCCGTCATCGTCGGCGCAAGCACGGCCGTTTCAATGATCACAGTCGGCGTCTCGACAATCGGAGCCGGTGTCACCCCACACCCCATCACCCCAGCACCCAGCACCCAGCACCCAATCACCCAAACCCAACAAATCGATCTAGCCATCATGTCTACCCTTCCGGCTCAATAAAGGGAGCCACAATTTTTACATAAATCACCGCATCGATCGGCTCTAGCACCACATCGATCGGCTCGCCACCCAACCGCACATCTTGGAAATTTAAGGCGAGATTAACCGACCCATGTACTTCATAAACTCCCGGTTTGGCATCATTAATAATGATACAACGGCCGTTGTATTCTTCAGGACAAGTAATCGGCCGCCCCCCTTTTGTCACAAAATTAAAGTAAAAATAATCATCTGGCGCATTCCAGCCATAAGGCGCACGGCCGTCAGCATCCAAACGAAAACGGTCAAACCCGATACAAGAACCCCGCAAGGCACAACGCGTCATCCGGCTGTCAGCGATCCGGCTCAACCGAACATACGATGGGTCAGGAGCCTCTTCCCAAACCGGCTTTTCAACGGTGAATATCGTCTCCCCATCGTAGCGAACTTCGTTAAACGTATAGCCATCCATAAGCAAGGTTCCTTCAATCACATTGTTATTGTTACACGTCTCATCTTGTGGATACGCCACACAAGAGGGAACCGCCAAGTAAGGGGGGCGCTGACCATTGGTCCCAAATGCCAGCAACAAAGGAAGCTGAATCGGATTGGTCACAAAGCTATCGAGATAAAAATCCTGTTCTTGGAAAGCGGTCTGTATCACAAACGCTTCGTGAAAACGGGCATGGGCAAACAGATACAGATCGTCAGAGGCCAACGGGAGGGGTTGCCAGCTTTTGTCGATACCGACTTGCCGCTGCACAAAGTTACGGGACATATCCCGCTCTAGTGTCGCCGTTTCAGCCTGTGCCGTATGGCGCACAATCGTATCCTGATACAAAATCGGCACCCGTATCGCCACCTGCATCGTCACCGCTTCACCAGATGCCAGCTCTGGCAAGCGGCAGGCGACACGGCGGGTCCGCTCAATTTGATCAACACGATCACAAGACCATCCAGCGGTCGGATTCACCCGATGTCCACCATAGGCCAACCCTTCCATAATGGTGTTGCTCAACACCACCTGATGCGCCAACGAAGGGCCTGTATTGGTCAGGGTCAGATTCCAACGCATCATCTCCCCTTTGCCGATCACTTCATAGGCCGGTTGTACATCAAGCTCTAAATCGACCTGACACTGAATGTGATAAATACTGTCTTCGACTTCGCCGATCCCGGCCGCACCGGTCGCCCCCACCCCCTCTTCACCGAAACGAAAGCGGGCCATGACCGACCCACAAAAGGCGTCATCGCGCAACCCAAAGCGGATCACTTGGGCTTGCGGGTTGCTCCGTGGATAGATCGGATAGCTATATAAAATCTGTTCCGTATCGGCAAAACGGCCGTCCCCATCACTATCGATCCAACCGCTTAGATATTGAATCTCCTCACTCCGGTTCAGGGTCACAACCGTGACCCGATTAAATGGCTCTCCCGGAATGCCGATCCCATCATTCCCCCACACAAGCCCATCTTCATCATCACGGCCGTCTCCATCATCCCCATCGGCAAAAGTCGTCGGCAAAAAAACCTCATCACCATCGCTTACCAAGCCCAAGCGCACCGTCGGGCTGAGCACATGGCTCGCCGAACCATAACTCGCCAGCGCATCCCCAAAATCGATCCCGAAAATCTCGGGTTCAATGACCGGCTCTGGTTGATAAGAGGTCAATAGTTCACTCCCCCAGTAACAAATCGGTTCCCCGACACGGCCGTCTTGATCGACATCAGCCAAATCCCGCCAGCGAGTCCCCTCCCCCCAACAAAGCATCTCTGGGGATTCAGAGGTCAGCTGCGCCGCCAAAGATAAAGTTTCGCTCGTCAACGTTTCGCTCAAACGCACCTGATACCGAATCCGCACGGCCGGATTATCTCCCGCAAATTCATAAGGGAGTGTCAGCTCACTCACATCACGCCAGCGCCAGCGCAAAAGGGTTGAACCATCGGGCAACGTCTCTGAAGTGAACAACGGCCGAGGTGGGGTAAAGGTGGGAACGAACTCAGTTGTCTCACTAATCGGCTCACTCTCATCGAGATCGGCATCAACGAAATACCAACTATTGGGCAAGTAAGCGACATCGGGGGGCAAAATCCCCCCTAAAACAGGATCAAGCAAATCGGCCGTACTCCCCGCCTGATGACGCAAGCCGATTTCTATATCAATCACACTCCCCGCATCATATTTCATTTCAACATCAAATTGATCAGCAGGGTATTGCCACACTCCGATATCAGCTGTCGGTGGGATGCGCAAGCTGTCCGCACAAGCGGATTGACGATAGATTTGTCCATTATCGGCCGTACCATCAGCCGCCACGCAACCGGTCAGCAACTCTCCTTCGCTCACAGCACGGCCGTTCCAGCCAAACGGAGTCACGAAACCGCTCACCAGCGGCGTCCCATCACGGCCGTTCCCCCAATGCCAACCGGCCGGAACGGTGCCAAAATCATACTGAACCCGGCTGACAAACACCCCATCGGGCAAATCGAGTTCACTCACAAACGCCAGCCCCCAACGACGATGGGTCACATTTTCCCATGTGCGCCATTCACGCCACGGACCAAGCGGACTATCTTCACTGGTTTGATAACGCAAGACAACAGTGGCAGGTTGGCTAAACTGTTCGGGGGTTCCAAACCAACCCGATTGGACCTGAACCAAATTAAACTGTGGCGGCAACTCAGCTGTCAACACAAGCTGTTCTAAGGGGGCTTCACCCAAATTAGCGATTGGAAAAGTCAATTCATATGGCTCACCTGCGATATAATGATCGGCCATGCGTAGATCGGCAAACAAAACGGCCGGTGCCTCCCCACCGATTTGAGCAGAAAGGGTACGCCACGGCCCAACCACCATCAGAGTTAGGGCCAGCCAAATTACCCAAATTCCGCTCACGCGCCACACTTGTTTACTGCTCATAAAAAGAATTATAACCAGTTGCGCTCAAGACAACCTAAATATTCACTTTTCATTATAGGGAACTTTTTGTTGGTCAAAATCGTTACCCTCTTATAACCAGTTACAAAAAAGGACAATACAACCATGACCTATTGGAAATCAACCTTAACCCTAGCCACATTACTTTTAATGCTCTGTACCGCTTGTAGCGCACCCAGCAATGTTATTGCTCCAGAACCGGCCGTTGAAACGATCCCCGTGGCCACCGAAGAGATAGACACAGAAAAAGTAGGAGAAATCGCGACAGTTATCCCTAGTCCGACAGCGCAACCAACCAGCCCTCCCACGGCCGAACCCACACCGGAACCGGCCCCAACAGACGCCACTCCCCCTATAGACGAGCCGATTAATGACGATTCTATCGGCGGAAACACAGGCGGAACAAGCGCCTATGTTGATCACATCGAAGTCGTCTTCCTCGATTCGCACGACATTTACTATGCAGAAGCGGTTATTTATGGGAACCTCGCAGACGGATGCCAACAGCTAGAGGCAATCACATCCACACGATCTGATGACAATCGATTCACCATCGACATTGCCACAACCGCACCAGAAGGGATGATGTGTACGATGGCTCTTGTCCCATTTGAAGAATCGGTCCCCCTAGATTTAAAGGGCTTGCCCGCCGGAGTTTATCAAGTCACGGCCGGTGACCTAACCGTAAAATTTACCCTTGAAGTAGACAACGATTTCGACAATTAGCCACTCTATGCAAACCTAAATTTTCTGGAACCGTAGCGTAAAGCGCAATAACCCTTGTTCTGGCCGATCAACCGTCAACCCGCCCCCCATCATCACCATTAACTCATGGGCAAAAGGCAAACCCAACCCGTGCCCCTCGGTACGGGTTACCCCTTTGTTCCGTTTGGCCATAATCTGTTCAATATCAATGTTGCGCGTAAATTTGCCGGTAATCGTATAGAAAATACAAGACTCCTCCTCACCATCATCCACCACAATCTCATTCGGCCGCACACCCTGCTTCAACAAAAACGTCAACACACTAAGACAAACCTCATCGACCGCCACTTTATTCCCCTTCACCACCAAATCAACGCGTGGCCGTCCCACCGTGGCCCGTGCAAAATGAATCACATCATCACAATATTTGATCAAGTTCTCCCAAAGCACAGCGATAGCACACACCTCCATATCCAAGCTCCAGCCCAGCTGTACGCTACGCAACAAGCGAAGCTCTTCGATTATACGTAATGACACATGACTATTACGTATAACCACCTCTAGAGAATCTTTTAGTTCCGACCGGTCCATCGAATCTGAGCCACGCAAAGCGATTGTCGCAAAACTACGCACAAGCCCTAAACTATTCTTCAGGCTATGCGAAACACTACGAGCAAAAGAAATACCTGCATCACGCTCGGCCGCCAACTCTCTTTCTAATTGATTAATTCGATTTTTTAACTCTTCAATATTATCCATATCAATTTACAAGATAAATGTTATCGTCAAACAATACCTTCGCCATTTTTAGAGGTCAACACTGAAAGATTGCCCTCAAAGGTAAAATAATGAGCTGAATTAAAAATCGTTACGCCTGCAGGCATAACGATTTTTAATTCGTGACCGAGCACCTACTTCCCTCTCACGTTGGGAGAGGAACTGGGAGAGAGGGGTAATCTATCTCCCCCAGCCCTTCCGAATAGGAGGGGAGCAAATCCAATCAGACCATTCGCATTGGCGAAGGTATTGTTAAAGGAATAAATAATTCAAAACAAAACAGCCTGTTTTGAATTCAGGAAAACACATTCCGAAATGGGGTGTGTTGTTAATGGGATGATATAGTGGGGGGGGGGAATTAAATTGTGTAGTTGTCTAAATTGTTAGGCACTACCTTTGTAAAAAGCACACTCCGTAATGGAAACATAGCACAAGTTTTCACACGAGTCCAGAAACAAATCTTTTTTTTACACCGTCAACAGAAAGTCAATTGATTGTCGAATAATCGTCTAAATTTATCACCAAAAATCGCTGATGAGTTTGAACCCACCAGCCAAAAGTCGCAAATTTCAGCCCCCTAATCAACACGAATCGGTGTTAAATCAAGGAAATCATCGGTCAAACGGCCGTCTTCGGTCACCCGTTGTAAATTACGAAAACCATTCTCTTCACTAAACGAGTACACACCAATTCGGATCGGGTAAACACCGGCCGGAGCATCATCACGCACAACCAACGGCAATATAACCACTTGTTGCTCTCCTTCTGCCCAGCTCAGCGTCGGCTGCCCCAAATCCACGGCCGCCCAACGGGTCGTATCCGGATCTAATATTTGGGCAAAAAAGGTGTAATCGGTATCGACAGCGGCCGTTTTTTCCCAGTAAAGCGTCAACTCAATCGATTCTCCCGCCACAACGCGGCGCTTATCGAGTTCAAACCCTTGTAATTCAAAGCTATTTTCAAAGTTAACCACCACCGGATTCGGCGTTTCCCCCAGATTGGCATCTAAATCAAGGGTGGTCAAAAACAAATGGTTCGCTCCATCCCCCAGCAACAAACGTTCTTCGGTGTAAAAATTATAGAGTCCGATCACCAACTCCAACTCAGAAGGAGCCACGGCCGTTCGCGGGACCGCCAAGCGATAAAGATTCGACACCTTATCGCCCGACTCTAATATGCTTGTCGGTAAAAGCCCTTGTCCTAAAAACATATCTCGCTGGGCGATAGGCACACCCAAAACAGGGTCATTCAAATGAATAAACACGCTCCAATCTTGTTCAAATTCAGCCCCAGTCGCCTGCCATTGCAACGTTAAATCGACAAAGTCCCCCGGCAAAGCGCGCTCGGCCGCAAATGAGTAACCCAACAACGCTAAACTATCACCAAAGATGGCCGCTTCAGCCAAACAGACATCGACCGTACACCCCTCGCTCCCCCCTTTTTCTTTTTCAATCACCGGCTGATAGGTCGGCCGGATAAACAGCCAAGGGGAGACGATTGTCAAAATCGCCAACAAGCCAACCACACCCCCCAACCACCAACGGGACAAGCGCATATCAGCCCAAGCGGCCAACCCGATCACCCATAAAATGCACAAGGCCGACATCGCCGTAAAAACCAAGCGCCCTTGGGATGACCATGTCGTCGTCGCCCATTGCACCAACCCATACACCACCCCAAACGCAAACAGCAGACAAACCACTTTGCCAAAGTGAGCGATCACCCAATCACATAACACAAAAAACCAGCGTAACCAAGCGGGCACGGTCCCATAATCAGCGGTCGCTTCCGGCCGTTGCAGGAGCAAACGGACCCCATAAAACAGCCCCCCCGGAATCGAAGTGACTAAAATCCAATTGAGCAAACGATAGCTCCATTCCCACATCGGGACATTGACCCCACCAAACAGCCCCCAATAAGAGAGCATAAAGCCCCAACGCTCGTCCCATAACTGGGCCAACGGTGCCGGAACCGCCCGCTCACCCAACACAGCGATAAACGCGCTCCAGCCGAGCAAATCCCCGTACAAAACGATATTGCGATAGTACCACCAACCGGCGATCAACAAGATCGGGATAAAAAGCACCCCCATTAAGCCGACCGCGTTCGCCAGACAGCGGCCGATCAAGCGTAGCCCCGCTTCGGCCGACATCATTTCCCCCCGCTCTTTTTGCCAAAAAGCGATAAAAAACGCCCCAAAAGAAAGCGGAATCAAAGCGATAGTCCCTTGCTTCGTCAACACGGCCGCTCCGATCACCACACCGATCCCCACCGCCCGCATCCAAAGCGGCCGCCCTTTCGGCTGGGTCACCAGCTGAATAATCAAGAGCGTCCCGAGTGAAGCCAGCGGAATCGCCAAATTATCATTGTTCACCGCCCCACTAATAAACACAAACATCGGGGTAAACGCATTTAAAGCGGCCGCTCCCAACGCCAAATCGGGCCGATCGGGTAGAGCCTCTTTAGCGATCAGATAGGTCAACCCAACGGTACAGCCCCCCAGCAAAACAGAAAACAACCGAACGATCCGAATCGCCAACAGCGTCCCTCGCCACGAACTAAAATGATCGGGATGAATCGCCAGATTGGTATTGCCATCGGCCGTAATCACCCCATTGTTCACATGGGGATTGAGCCAACGAACCTCTTCCATATCGGCCGTGTCGATCCAAAAGGTCAAGGCCGCACCCACATAATAATAAAGCGGCGGCTGGCTCGCTTCCTGCTTCCACGGTCCCGCCAATGCGGGGTCATACACCTGCACCGGCAACCGGTTCCCATCAGCCAAATGGCGAATCATCGGATAATGCCACAATTCATCAGACGCCTCAAAAGGAGGAGTCACCAGCGCATATGAAAATCCGACCAAGATAAAAATGATCAGAATCAGTTGAATAAGTTGTTTTTCCAGAGATTTAGACATAAAAGCACCTAAGATCCCAAGGATTTCAGCAGAAATCAACTGAACACAACTCGTATCCAAGACCCTAAGGGTTTTAGTAGAACCCAACTTAACACGACTCGCATTCAAAACCCTTAGGGTCTAGAACCGTAGAACCAATTTTCCTGATACTGTCGAATTTGGTGGGATAAGCGTAAATCGTTCAAAAATAGTCGATTTGCAGGGTTGTCATCCCCGCGTAGGCGGGGATCCACCGCTCAAGCAGAGTTGGATTCCCACCTTCGTGGGAATGACAATCGTTAATTGATCAACTCCCACCAAATCCGACAGGACTAGCAATTTTCAACCAACCAGCTTTACTTGCCCCGATTCAACCGATTTTTATATTTTGTGTAATCGGTCAACCGTCGCGTATATTCCTGATTCATCAACGGTGAAGAAATTAGAAAGTCGGCCGTCGTCCGATTCATCGCCACCGGAATATTCCACACCACCGCCAAACGCAACAGCGCCTTCACATCCGGATCATGCGGTTGCGCGGCTAGTGGGTCCCAGAAAAAGATCAAAAAATCGATTTCTTTTTCAGCGATCTTCGCTCCGATCTGCTGATCCCCCCCCAGCGGGCCACTTTGCAGTTTCGTAATCACCAGCCCCAATTCGCGAGACAAGACAGTACCGGTTGTCCCAGTCGCATACAAGCGATGTCGCGCCAGCGTCCCTTGATTAAATTGGGCCCATTCGAGCAAATCATCTTTTTTGTTGTCATGCGCGACCAACGCAATCCGCTTAGCCGAATCCATCTCGGCCGTTTTATCTGTTGCCATATCCGCTATTTATCCTTTGTTGAGGTCGATTTTCTGTTGCATGTAAGGTGTCACCTCTGTAATTCTACCTTGCTTCCCACTTGGACCACAAACAGACACCCCTAATTCCCAGGGCTATTCAGTAAAAACAGTTCGTATTGTTCATGTTGTTTCGCGCCTTCGCCCATCCCCCAACCCCCTTCCCCCGGGAAGGGGGCTTCTTGTTTATTCGCAAATTTGTGCCGCTTCTGCGGCACAAATTTGCGAATTCTTTAAAAGTCCCTCCCTTGGGGGAGGGATTTAGGGTGGGGGTGGCATGGCAAAACCGATCTAAAGTCCCAAAATCAATTTTATTGAACAGCCCTGCCCTAATTCCCAGATTCAAGCCGTAGCCGCTTCCATTCACGCTTGACAATTTCAGTGCTTAATTGATCGGTTTCAATCGCGCGATTGTGCCACTTTTCTTGGGCCAGCCACAGCATCGCCCGATGTTGATCAAGCAACATGGGCAATTTCTTTTTGAGTTGCAGTGGACTTTGCGTACGCAAAATACGCCACAGATCTTTTAACGGATATCGCCGCATATGGTTGAATAAAAAGCTATTTTTATGAACCACATCCTCATATCGACTCAACTTTGTTCTCAACTCATAAATCAAATGGTTCTGTTCGACTTGATAGTTAGACAAAGCGCGCGTAATCGTATCTATCACAGAATCAGCCTCAATCTCAGATCGGCCAATTTGATGATCAAGCACCCATTCATATTTCCGAAAAATATCACGCATTTGGCGCACAATCTGAAGTGCAGATTTAACGATTGGCACCCGCTCTCGCGATAGCTGATAGTCGGCTTGAAGTTGGGCCAGCTCCTCTCCAATCGACGGCAAACGGGCGACATAAGCCCATTTATTTTGCCAAAGCTCGGCCGCCCACTCATCATACAGTGCATAGTCGACCAAGCGTTCATCAATATCTGCAATATCTTTTTCATGGGCGGTGGCTTGACCGCGCCATAGTTCAATCTGCTCATTCACCTTTGTGGTTTTCTTAACGATGTTATGAGTGCTTAAACGAAATGTTTCACGTCGATTCAATTGTGTTTTCAGGTTGTGCAGCTCCTCTATGAATAGTGCCAATTCCCCTCTTGCCTGAGACAACTCAGCTTCAAGGGCCACACTTTCGTCTAAAATCTGATCCCGCTCTCGCTTCATCTGAGCCAAGCGACGTTCTTCTTTTCTGAGTGTAGCAAAGTCCATATGTGAAATTCTCTAATCGCGCCGTGTCAAATTCATCCACAATCCATCCGACGGCCGGATCGTCACTTGTGGATCAACGGCCGGTTTCGGCCGTGCATGTGTCAGCTTAAATCTAGGCAACAACGTCCCCAAAGTCAAGGCCGCTTCAAGCTGGGCAAACGGTTTGCCAATGCATAGATGGGGGCCACCCCCAAAAGGGATATAAGCATACTTATGCTGCGCTTTCTCCGCCCCGTCGAGAAAACGGCCGATGTCAAACCGCTCCCCATCCGGCCAAAAATCAGGGTGGCGATGGATCGCATAGGGGCATAAGACAACCAACGAACCGGCCGGAATGTCATATCCCCCGATCTGATCGGGCGCCAACGAGCGACGCGTAATCAACCAAGAGGGTGGATACAAGCGAAACCCCTCTTGAATCACCCCGTTCAAAATCGGCAGTTGGCTCATCTGTCGATAAGTCGGCCGGCCGTTACCCAACGCCTCGCGTAGCTCCGCGACCAAGCGTGCTTGCACATCCTCATGCTCCGCCAGCAACGACCACAGCCAACTCATCCCGCTGGCCACCGTCTCATACCCCGCAATCATCAAGGTCATCACCTCATCCCGAATTTCGACATCAGATAACCCTTGTCCTGTGGCATCTTGGGAAAATACAAGCAAGTCGAGCAAATCATCGTGTACCGCTTCGCCCGCTTGGCGACGTGCGGCGATCATCTCTTGAATACGACGATTCAATTTGTTGAGTGTGCGACGAAAACGATTATTGCGCGGTGTCGGCACAATAGCGGGCAACGCCAGTAAATTCTGCGAGCGATAGACGATATAGGTCATCATCTCTAACATTTCTTGGGACAAATGATCCGCTTCGGCCGTTAAATCAAGACTAAACAGCGCTTGCCCCACAATTTCCAAGGCCAAGCGCAACATATGGCTATCAACCTCGATTTCGGCCGTGCCCCCGTTTTCAACAAGCAACCGGTCCCAACGATCCCCCAGACGGCCGACCGCCGACCACATCGCCTCCGCCATCCCCCCGAGCTTTTTCTGGTGAAAGCTAGGCTGCATCAAACGACGGTGCTTCTGCCACCGTTCCCCATGTGTATTCAGCAACCCATCCCCCGTAACCAGCGCAAATTTCTTAAACTGAAAGGTTTGTCGGCCGTAATTTTTCCAATTATCGAGCAAAACATGCTGAATATAGTCGGGATGGTTTAAGAAGTAGACATCCCAAAATCCGATACGATACCGCATTATGTCACCGTATTGCGCGGCCGCTTTCATAACAAACCCAAGGGTATCGTTTTGCATTTCCTGCGCTTCAGTCAAACTAATGCCATTTTTCGGGCCGGGGGGTGATTTCGTCTCGGGTTTTTGCATCGGATTCTCAATTCACAATCTGTCGTGATCAGTTCACGCGCTCTCATCCGCAATCACTTCGATGAGTCCGACAATATGTCGATTCAACTCATCCAGTTCCTCGGCCGGAACCCACCACTCGGTATGATGATCCGCCCCGACTTGTTGAATCTCATAGCGTTCCACAAAGGTCGCCTCAACCGCAAACTTAGTCACATATCCACGGCCGAATTGAGATACGTTCCACGCGTTCACTTCCCGAGCATAACGCTCATTGGTTACCGGATAAAAAATCGGCTGATCCGGCAAACGTGGTGGCCACGCTTTATAGCCACTTTCAGCCACTAAATCGAGTTCTTTCTGGCCACACGGCCGGTACATCATGACAACATTCTCTGTCCCCATCATTCCTCCACACGATCTAAAATAAATTGAATCCGCTCTTCAATCGGCATCACCGGCACGATAATCGGCTCATACCCAAAGAAACGGTAACTTTGCAACAACTCTTGCTCCATTTCGGCCGCGCGGGCCGCACTTTCCACACGAACCTCATCTTCTTCAAACGGGAGCAAAGCGAACAAGAAAACTTGACTGTATTTAACCTGCGCCATTTGCGCCTGAATCGGGTCGATCGGCAAATCGTAATGCTGAAAATAAATCAGACTATCCGGCACAGCACGGTCAAAAAAGACGAGCCGGTTTGGATCGGCCGTTTGTTCGGCCGTAATACGCATCCCCAGAATCTCCGGTTGATAGGAGCGGCGGAGCTTAATACGATCTTCACGAGAAATACCGGCCGCAATTAAACCATTAATATGCTCCCGTGACGCCTCCGCCACACAGGCATATCCCATCTCCCGTAACCAATCAATCACCGTTGTCTTTCCAGAGCTAGGAGCCCCAGTAATCACCACCCATCGGGTCTGTATCTCTTGTCCATCAAATTGAGTCATAAGCAAGCAGTCTAACAAAACAATCCTAGAAAACAACACCGATCACAAATTATCAGCAATTCTCAATCTAAAATCGATTTTGGCTGACAATTACTCAAGCACAAAATGAGTGAAAACTGTAAAATCGACTTTCAAATTTCACAGGTAAAGTACATGACATACAAAAAGCATCTTCTCCGCTGGCTCCCATTTAGCCTATTTTTCCTCTATTTTTGGGGCAATCTCCAAATTTTCACCCACCTACCCGCTTATGGAGATGCCTTAGAAGTGGTTTGGGGCATTACTTGGTACAATCATGCTTTAAGCGAGGGTATCTCCCCATTTTGGTATCCTTACATTTTCCACCCCGAGGGATGGCAAGTAGGCATTCTAGCCCACACACCTCTATTTTTCTTGCTCGCCCAACCTTTTTATTTAATCGGGGGTGAAATCTTCGCCTATAACATGCTGGCGATTATTCCCGCATTTATTTCATATATCGGTGCCTTACGCTTTGCGCGCCACTACACGAAATCACCGCTGACCCAAATCGCTATCGCCTTGGGCTTCACCTTCATCATCCTGCGTAGCAATCGAGTCGGTGGCCATCTACACATCTGGTGGGCCACCAGTTTTCTCCCTCTTATTGCCGATCAGCTTCTTCTCTGGCGCGATCACAAAGGTGAATCGATTTGGCATCAACATGTTTGGCTCAGCGCGATTTATTCCGGTTTAGCCATCGCTTTTTCACTCTATTCCGTATTCCTCGCCCCATTACTCTACCTCCTTTTGGGGCATAAACTGTGGCACTGGCGTCGTACCGCATCACAAGGAATAGCGGTCATTATCGTCACCGGAGCGATAAGCCTTACCGCACTACTACCTTACTTAAACGCAGTTCGAATCGAACCGACAAATCCACCTGTGATTAATCAATTGGTCTGGTGGAGCGCCAACGTCAATGGCGTCTTTGTTCCTAGTGGACACCATTCAATTCCTCAAATTCGCCAATTTAGCCATCTCTTAACGCAAGATGCGTTTGAAGGGGAAGCGAATGCGGCCAATCTCGGGTTAAGCACACTCGCCCTCATTCTAATCGGCTGTTATGGACTGAAAACAAAAAAATCAGACAGAACACTACTCTTTATTTTTTTGATCCCACTTGTTTTAAGCTTGGGACCATACCTGAAAATAAGTGGTGAGATGGTGTCATCTGATTCGTTCAAAACTTTAAACGAATCATTGTGGCTCGTCGCCCATTGGCTAAAACCTGAAACATTCCCCAACCGAGAGCCAGATTGGTTGTTTCAAGACTCGGTCCCACTCCCCGGGTATCTCTTCTATGCCTATGTGCCGTTCGCCGAAAGCGCACGCACCGTCGCACGATTCACCATGCTCACCTTACTCGGTGCGCTCGGCCTTGTCGCGATCGGACTAGACCAGCTACCCAAATGGCTCAAATATACCCTACTCGTCATTTGGCTGATCGAAATGCTCCCCATTCGGGTCGGCAACTTGCCCTTACCGCTAGACACAATCCACCCAGCCCATCAATGGTTACAGGAAAACACAGACCCAGATGAAGCCATTATCGATTTGCGAGATTCGATTTATCATGGTGCTCTTCCTCTCTATGTATCTTGGGAAATCGAACGGCCGACAGCCGCATCTATCGGGTCATTTCTTCCTCGGCACAATCAAATGCTCTATCGGGAAACCGGCGAACTCCACAAACAGGATGTCAAGAAACTCGCCAACCTATTTCATACCTATGGGATTCACCATGTGCTCGTTCATTTTGATCGAAACACAGGGGATGAAACTTGGGAACATTTACTCAGCGACCCCAATGCCTTTCAGGAAATCGGCTGTTTTACACCCGATGCCCAAGAAAAATCTCCTTGGACATACAAAATCTGCATCGCTGAAGTAATTCCACACCCAACATTAATCAATTTGTTTCCGACACATGGCATCTCTGAACCGTTTGAATCATGGGGGACTTGGGCGATTGAAACCCGACCTCGTTTTGACTTTATCGCCACGAGCAAGGCTTCCCATGTCATTGTGTTGGAAGCGTTCCCCCATTGCATAGACGGCCGGACGCAAACACTACAGCTTATATCGGATGAACAGGTCTTGTATCAGCATGATTGGCAGGCTTGTGAGTCAATTTATGCCGAAATTATTATTCCGGCCGAACATATAGAAGTCGGCCGGAATGAAATCCGCTTCGAGCTCGATTATGCCATTAGCCCAGCCGAGCTCGATCTTTCAAATGACCCACGCCCCTTATCGGTCGGCTTTACGCGCATGGAAGCGTTTAAAATCCGCTAGCTTTAAGCAACCTTTTCGCGAAATAAAATAAATCGGTTATTCCATCTCAACTCGATGTAACTGACCACGAATATCTCCATAAAAGGTTTGCCCGGCCGTATGCAAATTAAAGTACAGTTCACCTTCTTCAGCGATAAGCTGCATGCCCGCGATCGTCTTCACTTTATCAGTCGGCAACGCCAACATAATCGGACAACCGGCCGTGGCTAAACCTACCAACCCTTCACCATGATCAACCACCGCTTCAATATCATCATTGGTAATCTCAATCTTGAGCATCCCATCTTCTAAATAGTCAACAACATCGCCACGATTCGCAAAATCGACAATAATCGGTCCCAGCTGTCCCGGCTTGCCACAATGAATATGGAACATCACAATTTCATCTAATTTGACATCCTCCAGCGCCACAAACGCATACGCCTTGCTCAAGTCGTTGGTAAATGCCAAAACAGCATGCCCGCGCGACGGCCGTATTTCTCGATCAACCGAAGGCAACGTCGACTTAAAAATATCAGGAACCATTTCTGGCGTATCCTGTTCTTCCCCACCTTCCTGCTCAGGGCTCATAAACGCTTGATAGACAAACCCGATCTCTTTTCCTTTCGCCTCACTCGCATCGAGTGGGATCGGGCTTTCTAAATCTGTTTCAGGTCGATACGCTAACGCCGGTTCACCCGAGCCATGAGCACTATGCGCATCTCCCATTTCGGCCGTTTCAGCCGAATGATCTTCGTGCGACACCATATCATCAGTAACACTTTGGCAACCTATGAGAATCAAGGCCAAGAGAGCAAGTCCTAAAGTTATTTGTTTTTTCATTTGCATGGTTTCCTTTTATTTCATGATTTATGACCCACAAAGGGTCATTTTATGACCCAGAGAATACCATATGACCCATCAGGGGTCAAAAATAGGCAAAAATCAGTTATAATCACAGATATGAAGAAAGAAGATCTACGTGTCCAGCGAACCAATCGGCTTCTCCGTGAAGCTCTAACCAGCTTAATCAACGAGTCTGGCTACGATCGAATTACGATTCGAGACATCACACAACAAGCACAAGTCGGCTACAAAACATTTTTTCGCCATTTCGATAGTAAGGAAGCCCTCGCCCAAGCGATTCTCGCCGATATGATCAAGGAGTTTCAGCAAACCACGCGCACCTCCTCAGCCCCAGACAATCCGTATCACAATACATTAACGGCCGTACGCTTCGCCCAAGCACAAGCCCCCCTCGTCTTGGCGGTCATGGTCAGCCCCCTAGCCAATCAAGTTGAAATGATGTTCACCGAGTTCGCCAAACAAGATGTCGCCCGCGCTATCGACCTAAAAAAGCTAGACATCCCGCGAGATCTAGCGACATTCCACGCAGGCTCCAGCATCCTAAAAATCGTTTTATGGTGGCTCAAAAATGGGATGAAACAAACGCCAGAGGAATTAACCGGCTATATTATCAAGCTCGTATTCAATCCACTCCCTCAAAAATAGCACATTAGGCATGCTCGGAAACAGTCTTATGGATGAATTACGCCAACCCCGCAAAAACCCTATGACCCCAAACACCCTACTCTTACAAAAAAAATGGCGCACCCTCTGGCTACTCGCCCTCGCCGAACTACTTGGCATGGCGGTTTGGTTTTCCGCTTCGGCCGTGGTTCCCATTCTCACCGATCTCTGGCAATTGACAGATGGCGGCCGTGCGTGGCTCACCATGTCGGTCCAAATCGGCTTTGTCGTCGGCGCGCTTCTATCGGCCGTTCTCAACCTAGCTGATCGCATCCCCGCCCGATATTTATTCCCCGCCACCGCAACCCTAGCCGGACTCACCACCATCGCCATCCCTTTATTGGCCCAAGGGCTCCGCTTCGCCCTGCTCATGCGCTTTCTAACCGGTGTCTTTCTGGCCGGTGTCTATCCGGTCGGCATGAAAATCATGGCGACATGGACCAAAGAAGATCGCGGACTTGGGATCGGGTTGCTGGTCGGCGCGCTCACGCTCGGTTCAGCGATGCCCCATCTGCTAGCCGTCTTCGGCGGGGTCACCCAATGGGAAACCGTTCTCTATCTCGCGGGCGGACTCGCTATTCTAGGCGGGATCATCGGTGTGACCTTTGTAGACGAAGGCCCTTATCGTAGCAAAACGCCCCCGTTTAATTTTCGCTATGTCCTTAAAATATTGCGGGATAGAGATCTCTTTCTCGCCAATCTTGGCTATTTGGGCCACATGTGGGAGTTATACGCCATGTGGTCGTGGATACCGATTTTCCTACTAGCCAGTTTTACCCAATCAGGTCTATCGGCCGTTTGGGCCAGCGGGCTCAGCTTTGGGGTCATCGCGCTGGGTGGGTTAGGTAGCCTGATCGCAGGCAAGCTGGCCGATCAATACGGCCGTACAACCATCACCACTATTTCAATGATCTGTAGCGGTCTCTGCTCTCTTATCGTGGGCTTCTTTTTCGGTGGCAATCCGATCATCCTAGCGATCATTGTCCTATTCTGGGGCTTGATGATCGTCGCCGACTCCGCTCAGTTCTCTGCGGCCGTCAGCGAACTCGCCCCCTCTGATTACGTCGGTACCGCCTTGACCTTACAAACAAGCCTCGGCTTTTTGCTCACCCTCTTTACAATCCGCCTCATTCCCCCAATCGAAACGACGTTCGGCTGGCCGTGGGCCTTCCCCATCCTCGCCCTAGGACCAGCGGTTGGAACATGGGCCATGTGGCGCTTAAAAAAATCACCCAACGCCACAAAACTTGCCAACGGCCGTGGCTAAGACAATTTGGCGCAGGTGTTGACATAAGCAAAGAGTTTTCATCCCCAAATTATGTACGCCTATCTAGCAAAAAAACGTCTCACAAGTCACAAATAATCGATAGATTCAGTTTATACAAAATAACGCCATATCTTTTTGAACGATTTTCCTCTACCTGTTTTGTTAACTATGTGCTAATATTCGCGGGTCTTAGTTAACAATATTTCTGAGCCCTAAAATACACCATAATATTCATCTCAATTCCCAAGAATCCCTAACAATATCAGTAGTTTGTTAATCGTTTTCGTTTATAACCGTCAAATTAGGTAAAACCTGATTTGACGTTTTTACTTTCAAGTCAATCGCGTAATTTGAGAGAGAAGATAGAATGTTGGAAATGAAGAAACTATTCACGTTTGGAGCAATGGCATTGCTCATCGCTTTGTTGGCCGCTTGCGGTGGCGAAGCGCCTGTTGAAGAATCAGCAGAGGCTGATGGATCTGCTGAAGTTGCTGAAGAAGAAGTGGCAGAAGAAGAAGTGGCAGAAGAAGCGGCGGAAGAAGCAGCTATCGACTGTAATGCAGGCGCAGACGCGGCCGATGACGGGGGCTACCAAATCCCAGCCACCATCGAAGGTTGCCACAACGTCGCATTTGTATACATCGGACCACATGATGACGGTGGTTGGACCCAAGCCCATGACCTTGGCCGTCAATATGTCCAAGAAAATGTAGAAGGTGTCCACACCGCCTATGTTGAATTGGTTCCAGAAGGTGCTGACGCGGAACAAGTTATCCGCTCTTTGGCTCGTAAAGGGTTTAACACCATCTTCACCACCTCTTTCGGTTACATGGACCCATCAGAAATCGTTGCTAGCGAATTCCCTGATGTAGACATCATCCATGTTTCAGGCTTCAAAGCCAATGGTGAAAACTTCGGCAACCTCTTCGGTGCCATGGAAACCATGAAATACTTGAACGGTTTGATCGCCGGTTCACGTGCCAAAATGGACGGTAACCCACGTTTGGGCTATATGCCAACCTTCCCGATCCCAGAAGAATTGCGTTTAGGTAATGCTTTCGCTTTGGGTGTCGCAGAAACTTGCCCAGAATGTACCATCGATATCCGTTGGATCAACACTTGGCATGATCCAATTAAAGAACAAGAAGCGGCCGCATCTCTCTTCGAAGCTGGCGCGCAAATCGTCATGAATGGTGCTGACACCGCTGCCGCAGCTCAAGCTGCACCAGAAGGCAAATGGGGTATCACCTATAACTACGTCGGTAGCTGTACCAGCGACCGTTGTTTGACCGCGGGTTATTGGAACTGGGGGATCATTTACGCTGACATCGTAGAACGCTCAAAAGCGGGTGAATACGAAGGTGGCTTCGAATACTTCGACGCAGACACCGGTGCCTTGGGTCTTTATGGCTACATGGAAGGTGAGGAGTTGCAACCAGGTGTGGCAGAATTGCCAGAAGAAGATTTGGCGTTGATCCAAGAAGTCTTCGACAAAGCGATCGCTGGTGAATTTGACCGCTTCGATGTTTTCGCCGGTCCAATCACCGACAACCTTGGCAACGTTATCCTTGAAGAAGGTGAAACCCTCGAACAAATCGACCTCGACGGCTTCGCTCAATTCGGTAGCCCATGTGAAACTTGCATGTACTGGTGGAACGAAAACTTCAACGCTGAACTACCAGACCTTAGTGGGTAATTAGTAGAGAGTAGAGGGTAGAGCGTAGAGAGGGAGTTCATCCGAACTCGAATCGACACTCTACTCAGCCACTCACACAACCAACAAACGGCAGAATTTAAGAGAGGGTATTGCGTACAAGTTCAAAATTGTACACAACACCCTCTCTACCCTTTACAAAATATCATGATCGATGATCCCATCCTCATCAACGACTGGCACCCTATAGCTAGCGTTTCCGATTTAAAAGTGCAAAACCCGCTCGGGGTTCGTTTGCTCGGTCAAGATTTGGTTCTCTGGCAATCAGGGGAACAGATCTTAGCTTGGCAAGATCTATGCATTCATCGGGGAGTAAAACTATCACTGGGTGAAGTCAAAAACGGCCGTATCGCCTGCCCCTATCACGGTTGGCAATATAATAAAACCGGCCGCTGTGTTCATATCCCCGCTCATCCAGAACAAACCCCACCCGCCAAAGCACAAGCCAATACCTATCAAGCAAAAATCAAATACGGCCTCATCTGGGTCACCATGGGTGAACCCACCAAAGATATTCCGACCTTCCTTGAATGGGAAACGGAAGGGTTTCGCAATATCCCATCTGGCCCCTATCTG
>WTJY01000317.1 GCA_011524645.1 Anaerolineales bacterium
ATTATTTCTCGTCCGGCTTTTTTGTTGAATGTTGCGCAAATTATTTCTGCTAATTGGTGGCGATTTGCTGATCTAGCCAAGCGATGACATATTCGAAAAGCTCATCTCTTAGAAGGTCATTGTGCAGTTCATGATAGCCACCTTCCCATTCTTTGAAGGTCACTAGGGATGAAGGGGCATTGCGGGCGAATTCCTCGCTCGCCGCAAATGATGTGATCCCATCATCATCGCCATGCATGAGAAGGAGCGGGATCGGAAATTCTTGCGCTTGGGTCATGACCCATTCTCCGTTTTTCGCGGCCCCTTGCATGAGCCGATAAGAAATGGTGTCATGCCGATGCGGGTCGAGCCTGAACGCCTCTTCTAGCTCGACATCGCGGGTTAAAATGACCGATTCGGCCGTGACCGGTTTGTCCGCATCTTTTGATTTTGTGCTGACGGTAGCACTGGGTATGATGTTGGCGATCATATTGACTAGCGAAACTTGCCAGCGCGGCCGATTTGCCGCTAAACGGAGCCACGGGCTGGAACTAACGATCCCTAAGATTTCGGCCGGTTTACGCCGTAAAATATAGCCGAGCCCCATACCACCTCCCATGCTGTGACAATAAAGATAGGTGGGCAGATCGGGAACTTGCTCCCGAGCGGTGCTAATCAACGTGGTGATGTCATCCATTGATTGTTCATTATATGAAGGGGTGTAGCCACGTGGCCCGCCCGATTCACCGTGACCCCGTTGATCGAAGCCGACGATCGCATAACCGGCCGCCGTAAACGCTTCGGCGACATGGTGATAACGGCCGCTGTGTTCACCATAGCCATGAACGAGGCAGAGCAACGCTTTCGGGCTGTCGGTTTCCGGTAGCCAACGTCGGCCGTATAAGGTTAATCCATCGGTGGCGGCCATCGTAAACTCGGTATGTTTCATCTCGATTCGTCCTTTATGTTAGAGAGCTGATGTGTTCGTCGAGCCAATGAACGATGAACGCAAATACCTCTTCTCGATTGATATCTTTATGTAGCTCATGATAGGTGTCTGGCCACGGTTTAAAGGTGATTAAGTCGGCTGGCGCCGCCGCCGCGAATGCGGCCGATGCATCGCTAGAGGTCACTTTATCCCCTGTCCCATGAGAGAGTAAGAGCGGTTTACGCAACTCTGCCGCGTGATCAAGTGCCCATTGTCCATAACGCAAGGTACTGTCCATCATGCGCAAGGTAATCGCGGTATTCCGTAGCGGATCTTGTCGTAGCTTTTTTTCATGCGCCACATCTCGGACCAAGACACATTCTTCCAGTGTTGCTGCATAGGGTGTGTCTGGCGTGCGGGTGTGCCTCACTTTTTTCGGTGCGATAGCGGCCGCGATGCGTAATAAGATGCGTTGGGTGGTCGATGGCATTTTCACTTCGGGCAGACGTAAAAGAGGGCTGGTACAGATTACACCACTGATATCGGAATTTGGGAAGCGCAGTATGTGATTGAGAACCATGCCTCCCCCCATGCTGTGACCAAAGAGAAAGAGCGGGATGTCTGGGAACTCTTTTCTCGCTGCCGTAATCAAGCTGGTTACATCGGCTAGCGTTTGTTTTTCGTAGCTGGGGGTGTAGCCGGGGAGCCCTTGGGACCGGCCGTGTCCGCGCCAATCTGTGCCCATCATGGCGATCCCCGCTTCGGTGAACCGCTCCGCAACAAAGTGATAAGAGCCGGTATGCTCGGCGAATCCGTGTACCAGACAAACGACGGCGCGCGGCCGCTGGGGGGGGATCCAGCGACGGCCGAAGCATTGGATGTCATCGGTCATCTTGAGCCAAAATTCGTCGATTTTCATTGCGTAAACGTGTTGCAACTTAGAGAGCGTTGCCTACTTTTTGACCACCATCGATGAGCATGATAGAGCCGGTGGTGAAGCTGGAGGCTTGAGAAGCGAGATAGAGTGCCATGCCGGTTAATTCTTCAGGGTCGGCGATTCGTCTCTGCGGGATCGATTTGACCACCATGTCGTTCACACTCTCATTGGCCCAAATCGCTTGGCTAAATTTCGTTTTGATAAAGCCTGGGGCGATCGCATTGACCTGAATGTTGTCGGCCGCTAGTTCACCAGCAAGGACTTGGGTCATCATCACAACGGCCGATTTACTGACGCAATAAATGCCCATTCCCGGTTGCGGCTCTAGCCCTGCGATTGAAGCGATATTGATCACCTTGCCACCTCCTCGCTCGACCATAGAGGGGTAGCAGGCTTTGATCACGCGAAAATATCCTTTGACATTGACATCGATAATTTTGTCCCAATGGCTTTCTTCGGCCGTGATTGCGGGACCGAAATGGGGATTGGTTGCAGCGTTATTGACCACAATATCGATCCCACCAAACGCCTCTGTAGCTTGCTGAACAACCGCTTCGATAGCGGCTAAGCTACCGGTGTGGGCGGCGATGGGTAGGGCTTCACCACCGGCCGCACGAATGTCGGCGGCGACTTTATCTAATCCTTCTTGTTTGCGGCTCGATAAAACAACTTTGGCACCAGCCGCCGCATAGGCATGGGCGATCGCTTCGCCGATGCCACGCGATGCGCCTGTGATGAGGGCAACTTTGCCGGTTAAATCAAATAAATTGCTCATGGGAAATCCTTTGTTTTTGTTTTTGTTTGAGGATGTAGTTGTAACCATTTTGAATTGTTTTTACAAGAGTTTTAACGCGGGACGCGTGCCGTTTTTTGCTAGCGAGATAAATCTTATGACTAAAGTGGCGTGGTGTGCCCATGCGGGGTTCGTCAGTGGTGAGCCTTATTGAGCGGTGTGTGCACCGACCCTAGAACTGCATTAATCATTCTTGCCTTTCCCCTTTGATCCGCGTATGATGCTAAGTCTATTTCAGTGTTATTTCCTGTACCAGTTAGACATTTCGTACAGCGTCTCAGAAATCGTGTAACTTTTTAAAATCTGTCTATTTTGCCCCCCTCTCCCAACGGGAGAGGGAGTGGGGGAGAGAGAAATTTATAAAATCCACCTCCCCCACCCCCTCCTTATAGGAGGGGAGAGAAACAACAGATCACTTTTGAGACGCTGTATTTAGCAACAACATTATGATTGATTTGTGGGATATTCCAGAAGCCAAAGAAATTTATATGATCGCCGGTTGGCGGCAATGGGCTGACGCCGGTTCGATTTCATCGAGCCTGCCTCAATACTTAATCGAAACGACCCAAGCGCGCAAGATCGGGGAGATTAAAACGCAAGGGTATTATCTGTTCCAATTTCCGGGAACACACCACTTGCTACGGCCGGTAATCCGATTAAAGGATGGGTATCGACAAGAGCTGGAAAAGCCTAAAAATGAATTCTATTACTGCGAAGATGGTGATAAGGGGCTGGTTATTTTTATCGGTGACGAACCCCACTTGAATGTCGATGGGTATGCTGAAGATTTTTGCCAAGCGGTAAAGAGCCTGAGTGTGCAAAAAGTGGCGGCACTGGGTGGTGTTTATGGCTCGATGCCTTATGATCGTGATCGTCATATCTCTTGCCTTTATAGCTTGGGCCATATGAAAGAAGAGTTGGAAACCTATGCGATGCGTTTTTCTGAATATGAAGGGGGGGTGACGATTGGTGGCTATTTGGTCGATGCGGCCGAACATGAAAACATCCAGATGATCGACTGCTACGCCTTTGTCCCTGCGTATGACTTCACACCTGAAGAGACGGTCCGGCCGCAGGGGTTTCAGCTAGAGAACGATTTTAAAGCGTGGTTTGATGTCATGAATCGCCTGAATCACTATTTCGGTTTGAGTATCGATTTAGGGGATTTGGAAGAGAAGTGTCTCGAGATGGTAGACGCGCTCGATAACAAAGTCGCGGAAATGTCGAATGAGTTACCTCAGCTTAATATTGATGAATATTTTGCTCAGCTGGACGCCAATTTTGAAGAAATGTCATTCAATCCGCTCAGTGATGTATGGGATAGCGGTCTTGAGGGATTAGACGACTTGTTTGAAAGTTTGGACGATTAGCACTACATTTTTTGCGCTGGATCGGCCGATATTTGCCTACGCATTTCACCCAACTCTTGCTATAGTTACCTACACTTATTTTCTTATCTAGAATCAAAAATTATGTCTCAATTGCTAGTTGGCTTAAATGAAGGGCAACGTGCGGCCGTGGCAGCGCCAGATGGCCCTGTTATGGTCCTTGCCGGACCGGGGAGTGGCAAGACGCGTGTCTTGACCCATCGTATCGCATACCTCATTCAAGAAAAAAATATCGCTCCGTGGCGTATTATGGCGGTGACATTTACCAATAAAGCGGCGCGAGAAATGAAAGAACGTATCGGCCGAATTATGGGCGAAGAAATGCTCCGTGGCTTAACGGTCGGTACATTTCATTCGACCTGCGCTCGAATTTTGCGCCGTGAAGTGGCGGATCATTTGCCCGGCTATACGCGGGATTTTGTCATTTTCGATACAGATGACCAGAAAGCGGCCGTTAAGCAGGCGATGCTTGATCTCAATATCGATGATAAGAAATATAATCCGAACAATATTCGCTCCGGCATTAGTAAAGCGAAAAACGCTTTGGTCTTGCCGCGAGATTATCAATCTACTAATTTCATTGGGGAGGTTATCGGCCGTGTTTATCGCCGGTATCAAGAAATTTTGATGGCCAACAATGCGATGGACTTTGATGACCTACTTATGAATACGGTGGTGTTGTTTGACCGCGCTCCCGAAGTCACCGCTCGCTATCAACAACAATACCAACATGTTTTGATCGACGAGTTTCAGGATACCAATTTGACCCAATATGGGATCGTGAGCCGCTTGGTCGGTGACAACAACATTTTTATTGTGGGGGATGCGGACCAGTCGATTTATAAATGGCGTGGGGCTGATATTCGGAACCTATTGCGCTTTCGCGAAGATTTTCCAGGCGCAACAGAAATTTTGTTAGAGCAAAATTATCGTTCGACCCAGCTCATTTTGGATGCGGCCAAAGAGGTGATTAAGCGCAATCAGAACCGGACCCATAAAGAGCTGTTTACCGATCGTTTGGGCGGGGAAAAGATTTTGTTGTCCGAGGCGTATAACGATTTGGAAGAAGCGGATCGGGTCGTTTCGGCCGTGAAAGACCTCATGTTGGAAGGGTATAACCCCGGCGATTTCGCGGTGATGTATCGGACCAATGCTCAATCTCGTTCCATTGAAGATGGGTTTGTGCGGGCCGGTATTCCTTATAAATTGGTCGGGGCGACCCGCTTTTATAACCGGCGTGAAATCAAAGACCTCATCGCTTATCTGCGGATGATTCACAATCAGGCCGATGAATTTAGTTTGTCACGGGTGATTAATGTGCCCAAGCGGAGCATCGGGGCGAAGACGGTTGGGACATTGCGGCAATGGGCTTCAACCCAAGGGTGGCAACCGGCCGAAGCGTTGCTCGAACTTGCCAAAGATATGGGATTGCAACATCCGTTTACCTCGCGGGCGTATAAATCACTGGCGGGATTCGGCCGACTTTTGCAAAACTGGGTCGATTTGCGAGATCAAGTGACCGTGGGGGAACTACTTGATACGATTTTGGCACAGACTGATTACAAAGGATATTTGGTTGACGGGACCGATGAAGGGGATGAGCGATGGGCCAATGTGGTCGAATTCCGCAATGTTGCCATTGTTGCCGATGAAATGCCACTGAGTGACTTTCTCGAAGAAGTCGCGCTGGTGGCGGATGTGGATAATTTGGAAGAAGGTCAAGAAGCGGCTACGTTGCTGACATTGCATGCGTCTAAAGGGTTGGAGTTCCCTGTCGTCTTTATCGTCGGCGTTGAAGAAGGGATTATGCCCCACAGTCGATCTATCGGGAGCGATGATCAAGAAGAGCTGGCCGAAGAACGGCGTCTCTTTTATGTTGGGATTACGCGGGCGAAGGATCGTCTCTTTATTTCTCACGCTTTTCAGCGGATGTCATGGGGGCGTATGGAAACCGCTTCGCCATCCCGCTTTTTAAATGATTTACCGGCCGAGCTAGTTATCGGTGGGAATGCTCGTAGCCGACGCTCCTCATCGAAGCAGCGGGCATCAAGCTGGAGTTGGGATAGTGGTGGTCGCTCGTCTTCTTCCGGTGCTGGTTCGCGCGCGAGTTCTCGATCACGCGCTTCTAATAACAATGCTAGCTCTCGTAAGCAGAAGCCCCAACAGCAATCTTTTTATCGCCAAGACACGGACCGATACGCGCCAAAGAGTCGTAAGACAACCCAGCGGATTCCTTCGGCCGATGAAGTGCGCTCACGGTCACTGCCCCAGCCCAATCAGATCGATTTCGATGAGGAAGAAACGACTCGCTCTGCGAAACAGACGGAACCCGCGTTTCGGGCGGGTGATAAAGTGAGCCACAAAAAATTTGGCAACGGGATTGTCGTCTCAAGCCGATTGACCGGCTCTGATGAAGAGGTCACGGTGGCGTTTGAGGGAGCCGGAATTAAAAAACTAGCGGCTAGTATCGCAAAATTGGACAAGCGATAGCCTTGCCGTTTTGTTGTCGTTTTGGCTGATGAATCGCGGGGTATAAACCTTACCGGCCAAAATATGACATTTTTGTCGCTTGTTCTTGGATCCCGCGACCCTGTTATTATTTGTGAGTGGCGTTGCGCGTATTTTTCGTGATAATGTCGTGTAACGTTCTCGTTTAATAAAACATCAATTTACCCTTCTGACTCTGTGAAACAAGCTATGTCTGGAGAAATTCCCGCCCTGTTAGTCGCCTTGCGAAGCGGCCAACTCCCCATTACCGCCTATTTAGATGCATTAGAAGCGGCTTTTGAACGCCGTGAACCGGTTGTGTTCGCGTTTGTACCGGAGCCACACCGTTGGCTGCGCATGTCTCGTGAAGCGGCCGCACTAGAAGCTCGTTACCCAGATCCGGCCGGTCGTCCTCCTCTTTATGGGTTGCCGATCGGGGTTAAAGATATTTTTCATGTGGCCGGTTTGCCTACCCATGCGGGATCACAGCTTCCGGCCGAAGTATTGACCGGTCCAGAATCGGCCGTGGTG
>WTJY01000140.1 GCA_011524645.1 Anaerolineales bacterium
AGGAGGGGGTGGGGGAGGTGGATTAACCCTCTCCCTCAGCCCCTCTCCCAACGTTTGATTCGACGCGAATTAAAAATAATTGAGCGATCAGCCCGAGATATTTGTAATTCAATAAACAAATTTACCTCAAAGGCAAGACTGTTGTCATATATGCCTAAAAATGGCGAAGGTATTGAATATGAAAATAAACTGTAAGGTGATTGGGGGCATGTATAGTTTTCGTCAAATAACTAGATGCAAATGGCAAGTGTGGGAAGGTTGATGAAAAAGTGCCCGATACCACGAGGTAACCAAACACCTAGCATATCGCCTTTAATTATGCCAAAAAAAACCTAAAGAGCTAATTATGCCCCTGCTACTATTTCTCCACTAGCACGCGATTTAAAACCAATATGTAAAAGGATTGTGGACTCTGGGTTTTATAGATAATGGCATCAGAGAATGTTGACAGACCGCCTATGCTCTATATACTTTATGACGCAGCGCATTAATTTTGCGCAACCAAAAACAATTATATTTGATTAGGAGATCACCCCATGGATATCGAAAGCATCTTTAAAGCAATCGTCGGCCGTTTCGATGCCGAAAAAATGGCAGATATCAACGCATCAGTTCAATTTAGCTTGGATGGTGGCGATGACTACTTCTTGAAAATCGCCGATGGCAACTGTGACTACGGCAAAGGTCAAATCGAAGACCCTAGCGCAACCGTAAGCATGGCAGCTGATGACTTCAAAGACTTGACCACCGGTAACTTAAACCCAGTTATGGCCTTTATGTCAGGAAAAATCAAAGTCGATGGTGACATGAGTACCGTTATGCAATTGCAACAAGTTTTGGCTGGCTAATTCGCTACACAAATAAACGAATCTTTAAGGCTTCTTCCGTATTGTAGGGAAGAAGCCTTTTTTTGTACCTAACTGCGTTGTTATCAATTCGATATTCGATATTCGATAAAGGAGGAACAGATGACCAACCTATTGCCCTTGCGTGAGGAGATTCCAGAAAAGTATCGCTGGGATATTGAATCGATTTTTGCGACCGAAGCACTTTGGGAAGAGGGGATCGCGATGGTCGAAGATTTGCTAGAACAAATCGCTACTTTTCCCGGCCGGTTGACCGAAAGTTCTGCTACCTTGGCTCAATATTTACATTTGCAGGATAAGGTGATGTGCCTCGGCCGGAAAGTCTTTGTGTATGCCAGCTTGCAAGCGAGCGTGGAAATGCATAATCAAACGGCCGTGGCTCGCGTAGACCGTATGCGCGGGCTAATGGCTCGCGTTCATGGCGGGATCGCCTTTGCCAAGCCGGAAATCGCAGAGGCTGGACGCGCGCAGATCGACCAAATGATCACAGACAGCACAGATGTAGCGGTCTACCAACATTTCTTTGAGCGACTCTTTGATGAAGCGGACTATACACGTTCGGCCGAAGTTGAAGCGGTTCTCGCGATGGCGGGCGGGGTCTTCTCCACAATGCAAGCGACCCATAGCGTGCTAGCCAATGCCGATCTAGATTTCGCACCGGCCGTGGGGTCTGACGGCACCACGCACCCTGTGGCTCAAGGATCGATCCACAAATTAGTCGCCTCTCCAGATCGTGCGATGCGTCGATCTAGCTATGAAAATTATGCGGATAGCCATCTCGCCTATAAAAGTACGATGGCTAACGCTTTAACGGCCGGTATTAAACGGAACGTCTTTCTTTCCAAAGTACGAGGATATGCCAGCGCGCTCGAAGCTTCGATGAAGCGAGATTTTATCCCGATACCGGTTTTTCACAATTTGATCGACATCTTTAAGAAAAATTTGCCCACTTGGCACCGCTATTGGCGCACCCGTCGTCAAGCTTTGGGGCTTGATACCCTCTGGGAATATGACATCAAAGCCCCGCTAAACGACACGCCCCCCCATGTGAGCTATGAGCAAGCGGTTGATTGGATCGCTGAAGGGATGCGGCCGTTGGGGGATGAATATGTTTCCGTTTTGCGACGTGGGGCAACGGTTGAGCGCTGGGTCGATGTGATGCCGAATCATGGCAAGCGCATGGGGGCGTTTTCGTCAGGAGGGGCGGGGAATCATCCTTTCATCATGATGAGCTTTAATCCCAATCTGTTCGGCATGAGCACCCTAGCCCATGAACTCGGTCATTCGATGCACTCCTATTTCACTTGGCGTACACAAAAACAGATGGTATTTACCGGCTATGGCCTATTTGCGGCCGAGGTCGCATCGAACTTCAATCAAGCGCTGGTCCGCTCCTATTTATTTGATACCCAGCCCGATCATGGCTTTCAAATCTCTCTGCTCGAAGAGACGATGGCTAACTTTCATCGTTATTTCTTTATCATGCCGACCTTGGCCCGCTTTGAATTGGCGGTTCATGAACGGGTGGAGCAAGGGAAATCACTCAACGCCGATTATCTGATCAAGCTAATGGCCGATTTGTTCCGTGAGGGGTATGGGGATGAACTTGATATAGATGTAGAGCGGGTCGGAATTACTTGGGCGGAGTTTCATACCCATTTGTACTCTAATTTCTACGTCTATAAATATGCGACCGGTATTTCGGCCGCCCATGCCTTGCTGGAACCGATTAAAGCGCAAGATGAAACGGCCGTGGCCAACTATCTCGGCTTCCTCCATGCGGGTGGTTCCGACTACCCGATCGAAATTCTAAAGCGGGCCGGTGTCGATATGAACACCCCTGAGCCGGTTGAAAAAGCGTTCGCCATTCTTTCCGGCCATGTTGACCGCTTAGCGAATCTTGTATCAGATGATTCGCCTAATTAATTGCAGCGTCTCAAAAGGGATCTGTCTTTTATCCCCTCCTATGAGGAGGAGGTGGGGGGGGGATTTTATAAATTCCCCTCTCCCCCAACGGGAGAGGGGGCAAAACAGACGAGTCCTAAAAAATTAAAAAATTTCTGAGACGGTGTATTAATAGACTTTAACGCAAGCGATTGTAATTATTCAGTCGCTTTCTTGGCCCTCATCTCCCTTGAAAGAGAGGTGCAAAACAAAAGTGGCTATTGCTGAATAGTTACAAACTATTTACGTCAGCCTTGCAATAACGAGAAAAGCTAGGGACAGAAAAACAGCTAAGCAAAGAGGTCTCTCTATTCCTATCTTTTGTCTCTATCGAATTATTTCCGATAACGCTTAACGACCACAGAACAACACGATGTGCAAAACCTGTGGATAAACCTGTGGATATGTGGATAACTTGTGAATAACTATGGATAAAACATTGGATAACCTTTGGACAGTGCAGTGGATAGGTCTGTTGACCATTACACGGAAAGAAATGACACGTGTTTTGCGTATTTGGCCCCAAACCTTATTGCCCTCTGTCATTACGACAACGCTTTATTTTCTTGTGTTCGGGAACTTCATCGGCGATCGTATCGGCGAGTTTGATGGGGTCCCCTATATTCAGTTTATTATCCCCGGCCTGATTATGATGTCGGTGATTACCAATTCTTACTCAAACGTTTCTTCATCCGCATTTGGTGCGAAATTCCAGCGGAACATCGAAGAAATGTTGATTTCCCCTTTGCATAACGCGGTTATCGTTTCCGGTTATGTGATGGGTGGGGTGTTAAGAGGCTGTTTAGTGGGCAGCTTAGTGACGCTGGTCTCTATATTTTTCGCCCCGCTCCAAATCGCGAATATCGGCTTGGTCTTGGCCGTTATGCTCTTTACCTCCATGCTCTTCGCGCTGGCCGGATTTATTAATGCGATGCTGGCGAACCGCTTTGATGATGTGAGTATCGTCCCGACGTTTGTGCTGACCCCATTAACCTATTTAGGTGGTGTCTTTTACTCGATTAGTCTGCTCCCCCCATTTTGGCAGACACTTTCCCGCTTAAATCCGGTGCTTTATCTCGTAAATTTATTTCGCTTCGGATTTTCTGGGGTTTCAGATGTTCCGGTCGGCGGGGCACTCGCCTTTTTGCTGGTGTTTACCGGTTTGCTCTGGGGGGTGTGTCTTTATTTGTTTAATCGTGGGGTTGGGCTACGTAGCTAATCGTTAGAGAGTTAGTTGATGGCTAGAGATCGCCACGGCCGCTTTCCCATGCCAAGAGCGCTTTTTTACGTGTATTGCCCCAGCGGTATCCATCAACCGCTCCGCTTTGCCGAATGACACGGTGGCAAGGGATCAAATAACCGATCTCATTACGGCCGATCGCACGGCCGACCGCTCGTGAGGCTTTCGGTTTGCCGATCATGTGGGCCACATCCCCATAAGAGGCCACGGCCGCTGGTGGGATTTGCAACAATGCTTCCCAAACTTTGACTTGAAAGTTGGTCCCTTTTAATAAAAGGGGCCATGTTTTTGTCGGTTGCTCGCTTGCTGGGTTGAAAATATCGGCCGCTAGTGGGGAGGTGGCCGTTTCATCGTGTACCAAAGTCGCTTTTTCCCAGTGGGCGCGAAACGTCTCAAATACGGCCGCACGGCCGTTGTCCGCCACAAACTGAAGCCCGCAAATGCCTCGCTTCGTTACCGCGAGCAAACAGTCACCAAAGGGGGTCGTATGGAAGCCATAATTGATATAGAGTCCCCCACCTTGCTGTTTATATTCAGCCGGTGTCATCGCATCGACATTGACAAAAAGGTCATGTAAGCGACTCGTACTGGATAATCCGACTTCATAGGTCGTTTCTAGCACCGATTTAGAGTCTGTGAGAAGTTGTTTGGCGTGTTTGAGTGTTAAGACCTGAATAAAGCGCTTTGGGCTAATTCCCGCCCAGCGCTTAAATAGTCGTTGCACATGGAATGGGCTCATATGTAAATGGTCTGCCAATTCTTCTAATGAGGGTTGTGTCTGCGCCCGTTTTTCTAAATAGTGAATCGCCCGCTCAATTGTGGCATAGTCGGCTGTTTGGCTAATTGTGTCTTGCATTCGTTTACTTACTCCTTTGTAAAAAGCTGAGAGTAGACGATCTCTCTACTCTCTACTTTCTACGCTCTACCGTATTCTACGGTAGGATAAACGAATGCTCCCTCTGTCTCAATCCGATTCTTGCGCGGCTAGAATCCGAGCTTGAGAACCGCTTCTTCCAGTTCTGTGCCACGGCCGATCAAGGTCACATCATCTTTTAGGCGCAAGCGGGTGTACCCGTTGGGCAAGATGACGTTTCCATCACGGGTGACATCCATAAAGAGGACATCGTTCGGCAAGCGCAAGTCACGAACGAGCATCCCATCGATATCGGGGTTACTGACTGTGACTTGGACCAGTTCACGGCCGGAATCTTGGTGCAAAAGGACAGCCGCAGATTGCGGGGCGCGTACCGTTTGTTCCAACAAATTAACCATCGCCGAAGTCGGGTCAACAACCAGTGCCCCAAATTCAGAGAGCGCGTCGGTTTGTGATAAGTCATTCGGCCGAGCGACCAAACGAGATACATTTTGACGAGCCGCTAACTCACACAACATCATGTTGCTTTCATGGTGCAAGAGCATCGCCACGACCGCATCGATATTCGGGGTCAAAATCCCTTCTAACTCTGTTTCATTAATGACCGGTACGAAATAAGCGACAATCCCTTCTTCTTCTTTGAACGAATTGACATGCTCATGATCGGTATCAATCATAATGACACCCCAACCGACTTTGCGCATTTGACGAGCCAGCTCGACCGATTGGGGTTCGATACCGGCAATGATCACTTCACGCGTCTCGTCTGTCGATGACACATTGGAATCGGCCGCTTCACCCACACGACGTAGCGCCGATTTCAAGAACATTGGGCCAAATACTTCGTTCAGAACGATGACCGAGATCACCATTGTGGCGAAGGCATCGCCTAAACTTGGGAAGGCGATCGCAACTTCGCGGGACAACCCAAGGGCGATACCGGCCTGTGTAATCAGCCCGAGCCCCATAAATTTGGTGAAGTTGCTTGGTTCACCAGCCCAGCGACTGCCTACGAACCCACCGATGTTGATCCCGATAAAGCGAATGGCGAATAGTGCAACGGCGATAGGCCATGTTTCCGCCAAAATATCGAGTTTGATACCCACACCGGTTAAGGTGAAGAACGCGACATAAACGAGAGGGCCGACATCGTGCAACAACCCTTCAAAAGGGGTACGTAAGTCTGTAAAGTTGGTAACGTAAAAGCCACCGATCATCGCGACGAGCAACGATTCGATATGGATTTCGAATGCACTGCCGTAGGTCAATTCGGTGATTATATGTGAGGCCCAAAATACACCATATCCCAAGATAATGACGAGAACCGTTTTTGCGTAAAGGTGGAATGGGGTTGACATAATCCCTTCCAGCGTCTTACCGACAAGATACCCTGCGACGACCGCTAATCCCAAATCGATCGCCAATAAGAGTAAGAAAGAGGCACTGAACTGCACGCTGGTCAACAAGGCGCTGGAGATCGCCACCGCTACCGCAAACAGGACAACAATGATCACGTCCATCGTGACTGTCACGCCGAGCAAGGTGCGTGTATAGTCCCCTTTGGCGCGCACTTCCTTGATGACCGCAATCGTCGATGGGGGGGAAAGAGCCAATAAGATCGTTGTTCCCAAGATCGCGACCGCGACCCGTTCCGTTTGGCTCATCCCTTGAGTGAAAGGAATAAATTCTGTGAGAAAATAGAGTGCGATACCGCTGACCGGCAAGGCGACCGCTCCCACTGAAATCAAGATTTTCCCGATGCTTTGAATACGGGTTCGGATTTCTCGTATATATAGTTCGCTACCTGCGACAAAGGCGATAATGCCTAGAGAAATCTCATCAATAAAGCGTAGCTCCGTGGTGGCACCTTGCGGTAACCAACCCAAAATAAACGGACCACCAACCATACCTATTAATAGGTATCCGGTGATATAGGGGAGGCCGATTTTTGAAAAGAATCGGCCGACTTGTTTCGAGGCGATTGCAAGTAAGGCAAAAGAAGCCAAGTAAATTACAAATTGGGTCATAACATCTCCTAAAACCTGAGTAATGATCTAATGAGCAATGAACTAAACCATGGGGGGGAGGCTAGATTTGTCTACTTTTAATGATGGGGGAATGTGGTAGCTCACCCATCTAAAACAGACTGAACAGAAAGTTAGTTGTATTCACCGCTGAAGGGTCGAAATCGGTCTATCTCTTTGCAGAAAACGGCCGATTATTCAATTTCCCCAACAAAGAAGCTGACCTAAAAAAGACCTACTAACAACGATTTTGCTGTCATAACCCATTTTCGAATCAGCTTACCGTGCAACCAATCTACTGCCATGGGGGTGGCAATCAATTATTTGCCAAGTCTGCTGGACTTTGTATACATATTAACGATGGTCTATATGTTCTGTCAATCTTTTAATCTGTACAAAAATGTAATGTTTATACGGCTGGGGCCCGATTGAACGTTTGTTTTTGCATTTAAAAAAGGATAATAAACAACCTTTTGCAGTGGTGTGGCGGAGTTCGATTGTCTGTTAAATCTGGGAGATTTAAAAAGGGGTTTTGTCCCATTTGGGGCAAAACAAAAGGTGTCAACAAAAAATCCACGCACCCAATCAATCGATTTCAGTTGCTCATATTGGGAAGACATTATCGAATGGGATGACCGTATCGAGCATGGCGAAGTTGAAAGCGTCAAGATGTCAATCGATGTGGACAAAGAAACCAACTCGCTGTTCGATGAGCTACTTGGTGGCTCAGACGCCTTTGTCCTGATCGCGCACTATTTGAACGGCAGAACTCTACTTGTCACCCTTTATTCCCTCTGTTTGTCCATTTCTTGTAGTGCATACGCGGCCGGCCGTGCGGTGCCGTCCGGTTCGGTGAGAGCCCACCAAAACTGCTCATCCTCTTCTGTCCACGCCACATCTGAAAAATAAATCGTTGTCATTACGCCGATCCATGGGGACCAGTTTTCTTGGGCGTATTGATAGGCGCGCACTAGATAATCGGCTTGCTCTTCTTGGGTGACCGCGTGCCAAGCATAGTCAGACGGCCGTGTATCGGTAGTCCAGCCCATTTCAAGAATAGCGATTTGCTTTTGGGCATCCCCGTTGGCGACCATCATGCGACGCATGTCTTCGACATGACGAAAGACATGCCAGCGATATTGGCCATATTCGGGCAGATTGGCGATTTCGTCTGGGGAAACCTCTGGCGGTGCTTTGTAGCCGGGGGCATGTAAGCCGAGCACATCAAAATAAGCGGAAGCACCCGCATCATACATCCCTTGTAAGAAACGATCATCTGGCATGGCGAGTGGCGGTTCTGTACCGGTAGGTGCAAGACCGGCCGAAATGACGACCGCATCAGGATCGGCCGCCTTAATCCCTTCGTAGCAAACCTTGAGCAGGGCGACATATTCGGCCGGATCGGGTGATTTATTTCCCCACTCGCGACTTAGGTTCGGTTCGTTCCACACCTGATACGCTTGGATACGCCCTTTGTATCGTTCCGCTAAGACTCTGCAAAAATCGCCGAAATCTTGTAGCTCAACCGGAGGCTGATTGGGCGTGATTTGCTCATCTGGCAAGACGCGCACAGACCAGAGCGGGTGGCGGTCGATGCGGACAATTAGGTTTAATCCCGCATCATTGGCCGCGTTGACAATTTCATCTGGCCGGTACCAGTCATATTCCCCTTTGACATGCCCTTCGATATCGCGCCACGCGAAATTTTGTTTGACCCAGCCAAATTCCATCTCGTTGACCAATGCCATATCCCGCTGCAGGGCGCCCAAATCCCACCATTGTGCCAAGTGAATGCCATATGCTGGGGATGGAAAACTTTGATTCATTTCTGCGGCCGATAAAGGATTTAGTGGGGCTGGAGTGGGTGTGGGCTCGATCACGGCCGTGGGGGCAGGCGCTTCTTCTTCGCGACAGCCTGCCAGAATGAATAAAACCGCGAGTGTAACCCCCAAAACGGCAAAAATTCCCCAAAGTAAACCGTTTCGTTGTTGTTCCTCAATCATTTTTTCCTCGTCTGGGGTGTGCTGGCTCCACCATTCAAATTTGATTTTACAAGCGATTTGCTTAGTGTGGACCAGTTATTGTCTTACCACTGTGTTGGCTTGATCAACAAACTGGTCCACGTAGTTGCCAAGAATTAAGGCTGAATTTTTTCCATTGCGGCCAATGCACTAAACGCAGGACGTGGCGCACCATTGGTATCAATAATGCTGTATGGAACCGGATCGTCTGTGGGTCCGTTCCCTTTGTTGCCAAAGTCGTAGTTAAATACATAAGCGATCCAGACATCACCAGAGCTTTGCATTTGTTGGAATGCCTGCACCAAATATTGGGCTTGCTCGTCTAGTGTGTTGTCGTTGGCAAATTCAAAGCCAACCGGAGCTTCCGTATACCCTTCCGTTGAAGCCCAGCCGAATTCGGTCACGCAGATCTTTTTGTTTGGATCGACCGCTTGAATTTTGCTGGCGTAGGTGTCGATCGTTGTTTTGAAACTCCAGCTATGATGTGGGTTATCAAATGGGCCACGGAAAACAGCGGTGCTTGCTTCCGCTAAACCACCGGTTTGATCAAAGGCGACATCGGGAGGAATGTTGTAACCGTTGTGGTGCGCCCCCACGCAATCCGCATAGTTCAACATACCGGCCGCAATCGCACGATCCATCCAGGCGAAGTCATCGGCCCAGCTAATCCAGTCTCCATCACCGGTCGGAGCCAAGGCACCACTAATGACAATGACGCTAGGATCGGTTTCTTTGATCGCTTGGTGGGCTACAGACAAGAAGTTGACATACTGTTCTGGACTAACCCCTTCAGATGTTTGCCACTCACGATCTAAGTTTTGTTCATTCCATACTTCGATGGCGGCGACCTGCCCCGGATATTTGTTTAAAAGCTCCCGCATGAAGTTGGCATACAAATTAAAGTCATCTGGTGGTCCGATATGGTTCCCAGCCGCGCGGGTCCATTCCGGTGCACCCACAACGCTAAACATCAAGCATACCCCTTTGGCGGCCGCTTGTTCGACAACCCCATCATAGAAGAACCATTGGCGGTCCTCTGGGCTGGGTTGTACCAAGCGCCATTCAAGCTGTACCTTGACCCATTCCATGCCCAATTGATTTTTGATCACTTCCATAGTGAATCCGGGATCGCCGATAGTCGCATGTGACTGCACACCATAACCGAAGCGATCTGTGGGCCACGGCCGTTGGCAGCTAGGAGGGGGAGGTGGTGCATCTTCCTGAACAACGACTTGCGCGTTGTCTTCCGCCGCTGGAGCGGTATCTGCGACCACTTCGGCCGTGCCATCTTCTTGTTCAACCGTGATGGCTGGAGGAGGTAATGTGGGGTCTACGACCGGTTCCGCCGCGACGGTTGGTTCGATTACGGCCGGCTCTGCAGGGACTTCGGCCGCAGGTTCCGGCTCTGATCCGCCACAAGCGGCGATTAATAGCATCAATGTTCCTATCAATAAAAACAAACGAAATTTTTGCATGATTCCTATTCCTAAAAAAAAGCGCGTTTTGGGTTTCCCCAAAACGCGCTTTTCTAAAAATTGCGAGTGACAATTTCTTTGTGACTGGCTAAGAACGGGGTGCTCTCAACTTATTGTTCGTCACTCGTCACTCGTCATTCATCACTTAATTTTATTGCATGACCGCACGGACAGTTTCACATGCGGGACAGCTACCATCGCGGCGAACCATACCGTAACCGGCTTGTGGGTCGCTACCATCGTAGAGGGTGAAGTCGATGTTGAAAATGATCACCATGCTAACTTTACCGCTATTGGCCAAGATGCTGACCGATTGAGCCAGCCATTGTGCGTGTTGGTCGATCGTTGTACCACCCGCCCAAGAGAAGTTAGATGGCAATGAGCCATAACCGTGGCTGGTCAAATAGCCCAACTCCGTGAAACAGAGTGGTCGACCTAAGGCGTTGTAATAGGTATCGATCATCGGTTGCAAGTACCAGCTGTAGTGACCTGCACCACCGTCGGCTGGATGGCCTGAAACGGTGTTTGGTGGGGTTGCCCCTGCATTGTAGTGAACACCCATGCAATCCATATAGCTGGCTGCTCCAGCCGCTGCCATACCGGCTAAGTAAGCGTTATCGTCACAGCCGTTGGCGGCACACCCACCTCCGAAGAAACCGGTTGGTGCTGGTGCACCGCTGATGACCATCACATTTGGATTAGCCGCTTTAATTTTGTTATAAGCTGGGATCAGCATGTTGTTGACATAAGATGCTGGGTCGATTGATCCGGCTGGCCATTCAAAGTCGATATTCATTTCGTTCCAAACTTCGATCGCGTCTGGGCCGAGGGCGGCTACACCACCCAAGAAGTCGGTGTAACAGTTAAAGTCGATGCTTGAGGGGTAAGGTGAACCGGGGATACTGAGCAAGACTTTCATCCCATTCGCTTTCGCGCTGTCGATGCGTCCTTGCAAGTCGCCTGGGTTATTGCCACAGCCCCATTTGTGTTGGAATTTTACCCAAGTCATGCCTGAGTATTGCATGAGGGTCGGGTTGGCTAAGGTGTGGGTTTGTCCACCAAGGGCGAAACCGGCTGGCGCGCTTGGGGCGGCGACCGGTGCGGGGGCTGGTGTGGTTGCGCCACCACCACTGTTATCTGTTGTCGTGCCACCACCACTGCTGGTAGGGCTGGCAGCGACGGCCGGAACCGGTAGCCCCGCTACATCGACTTGGGTATCGACCAATTGGGCGTAGATCCAAGCCCCTGTGTCATCAGGCATAATGATTTGGTACCACAAACTGTCGCCACTACGGCCGACAATTTCAACTTGGGTATCAGGGTCTGCGCCATCACCGACCCGTGCATAAATGATGCCGGGGCCAGCGCGTAAGTTAGAGGCGGTATTGACACGGCCGTTTGGTGTGCCGCTGCCGTCTGGGGTTTCTACGACTGGGCCGCTGTCAGTTGTGCCATCATCGGTTGAGCCGGTATCAGTGGTTTCTGTGCTGGTTTCTTCTGTTGTTGTTTCTTCTGTGGCTGTTGTTTCTTCTGTCGCCACTTCTTCAGTTGTTGCTTCTTCTGTGGTTGCAGTTTCTTCAGTTGCCGCTTCTTCAGTTGCGGTTTCTTCAGTCGTTGTTTCTTCACCTTCGGCCGCTTGGGTATCTGCCTCACCTTCCGCCATCGCGACTTCGGTGTTACCGATTGTTAAAGGCCATTGGCCAAATTCAAAGGTCATGTCCCCTTGCGCGAATTGGGCTACGGCGGTGTATTCACCTTCCGTGTCAGCACCAGACCAAGAATATGTAGATGTTTCGCCGCTATTGCTGGCAACAACGCCACCGTCCGCATTGGCGATGCTCCACGTAATGGCTGCGCCACTTGGTTGTGGAATGTCACCGGCGGTCATTACGCCGTTGATTGCAGAAACATAAGATTGAGGGTTAGATAAATCACCAAGACCGGTAATCGCTACACCCTGTACATTATATTTACGAGCAAGACGCAAGCGATAAGCGAGTGCTGATTCGTTGCTCAACCAGACGGTGCGTGTTTGCCCATTTTGATCGAGCGTGAATTGATAGGTCAAGCTAGCACCATCCCAAGTAAGCGGGGTGGCATTTCCTTCCAAGACGAAATCAACGGCCGTGTTTGGATCGACTGTGCTTTCACCGTTGGCTGTGGCTAATTGACCCATGCTAAAGAGGGCGAACTGCATCGGTATTTCCGAGTAGGTGCTACCCAAGCGGTCGATCGCATTGCCACTGACTAAAGCGGTTAACTTGGCACGGTCGACTTGGTGGGTTGCCCAAATCAAGACCTGATCGGCTGTGCCATTATCGACATATGCGGTTGGATCGAGTGGAAGTTGGGCATATATCCCATCGGCGATTTCGCCGATCCGAGCCCAATCTTGGCCGCCGCTTTCCCAAGTCCCATTATTGTTGGTGGGGGTGGCAAGGGTGACGACTAAGTCAAGTCCTTGTCCTTCAAGCGCTGTTTTTAATTCTTGAACAAATTGGGTGAATTGGTCCTTCTGATTAGTGATTGCCCCTTGATAATCTAAGTTGATCCCCGCATAGTTGCCTGCAGATGCGGCGTTTGTCAAGCTTTGGATGTGCAAACTGCGCGCATCGGCATTGGCCAGAAGGTCGTTCAATGCGGTTTGATCGACGATGACTGCGGCATTGGTCACATGCAGAAACTGTTGATACGCACCAGCGGGAACGCTAGCTGAGCTACCACTTAATTCACCACCCGGGCCTAAAAGCAAACCGCTTGAACTGACTTCGTCCATCCCGCTAAGGATTTCTGGAGCCAATGATGTATCTGGGTGCGCTTCAACCGCGATCATGATGCTTTCAGGAGCGGGGCGTTGGGCCACAATCACTTCACTGCCATCTAATTGATCGACAGTCATCAATGATTGGCCGTCACCGCTGACAACGCTAGGGACAAAGACCCATTCATTGCCATTCCAAGCATACAAGTCGTCGCTGGGTTGTACACCACCAGAGACGGGGACATTGTTGCCGTTTAGCATGACGACTTCACCGCGAGGTGCGGCACCGCTCGGTAGCACGGCAACATTGGCGGTGCTTTCCGGCTGATCGGCCGTTTCTTCGGCGGCCGTATCAGCGGATGCTTCGGTTTCAGCATCAGCTGCGGTTTCGGCAGCTGGTGCGGTTTCCTCGGTGACACTTTCGTCACTATCGCCAAAGCCACCGAAGAGCATATAGAGCCCTACACCGATTAAGGCGACTGCAAGAACGGCCACACCGATTACAATCGGTAATGGATTTCCATCACCGTCGCCACTACCACCCGAATTGGGTGATTTGCTGTCATTTTTATTATTGAGCGCTTCACGCGCTATTTGTTGAGGATCATTATTGGTCATAAGACACGCAATCTCCTTACTAATTTTGATTGAGTCATGAGGGAATACAACCACCCTAATTTACTCTATCCGGTTTTCCAATGTTCAAGATGTGAATGTTTTGATGTATGCTGGTTGGAAAAGCCATTTCGGCCACCGATCCCTCTTTTTTCTTATAATGCGGCGGACATTCTAACACAATGAAAAACCCCCGACCAGACGAGGGGGGATTTCATTAAGGTTTGGTGATTTTTATGGGATTAGAAACAGAAGAGAGAGACTGAGAAAGAAAAACTTGTGTGGGGCAATATTTTTGCTAACGGCTAAATTGATCTTGATAGCAAATCAACCAAATGATTTTTTTGTAACAAATGAAAATTTGAGATATAAATAGATCAGGAGATAAATTTATGACTATCCAGATGCCACACGATGAATTTTTTCGCCATACCTTTAGTCGACATGATATAGCTGGTAATTATTTGCAGGAATATTTGCCTCGTCCGCTTATTGCCGTACTTCGTATAGAAGAGATGACACTTGAGGAAGGTACGTTTGTTGATGAAGAAATGAAAAAGCATCATGCTGATTTACTTTATCGCGTGCCTCTTACCGATGGGGATGAAGTGTTTGCTTATTTTTTGTTCGAACATAAGGCTCAGCCTGATCGTTTGATCGGGTTTCAGCTTTTGCGTTATATGGGGCAGATTTGGGAATCGCGGATACGAAATAAGGATGAACCTCGGCCGATCATTCCACTGGTTATCTATCATGGTGAGAAAAAATGGCATGGGATGAACACCTTTCAAGAAGGGTTGACCGTTCCAGATGTGTTTCGGCCATATGTGCCTGATTTTAGCTATATTTTGCGCGACTTTTCATATAGAAGTGATGAAAGCATTCGTGGTGAAATTTGGCTACGTGTTTGCTTGGCCGTTATTCGAGCCGCTACAAGCCCTCATTTACGTGATGAGCTTTTTGACTTGGTTGGATTGTTAAAACAACTAAGAAATTATAAAACAGGCCTAGAATTTATGCGTGCGATTATGTACTATGTAAGTAAAGCAACTGATCGTATTGATTGGAAAGATTTAGAAACCGCCTTGGTTGATCAAGGGGTTGATGGAGATGAAATCATGACCATTGCACAAGAGCTACAAAAAGTTGGATTTGAAAGAGGCTTTGCTGAAGGGCGAGCAGAAGGACATAAAATTGGCCGTTATGAAGGACGTGAAGAAGGACGTGAAGAAGGACGTGAAGAAGGACGCGAAGAAGGACGTGAAGAAGGGCGTGAAGAAGGACGCGAGGAAGGGCGTGAAGAAGGACGTCGCATGTTAATTAAAACTTTACTTGGCAAGCATAATGTGGTGACCGTCAGTGAGCTTTTGGAAATCCCTGTTGCTGAGGTTCAAGCGATCTGGGATGAGATCGTTTAGATTTGCTGGAAAATCTCCTATTCAATTTGTAGGGCATCTAGCATCGGCCGGAACTTGAGGGCTGTTTCTGCCCACTCTTTTTCTGGTACTGATTTAGCGACAATGCCTGCGCCTGCATACGCCCAGACGCGATTATCTTGCGCCACGGCTGAGCGAATTGCGACCCCAAATGAGCCATCTAACTGGTGATCGATCCAGCCGATTGGGGCGGCATACCAACCACGTGTGACCGGTTCGTGTTGTTCGATAAAACGCATGGCTAGCGGCCGTGGTGTTCCCCCCAAGGCTGGCGTGGGGTGTAGCTGTTGGACAAGTGGCAAAACCCCACTTTTTTGATGGAGTAAACCGCGAATAGGGGTGTAAAGATGTTGGATATTGCTTAACTTATAAAGTTGAGGTGTGTCTGGCATTTCGAGTTCGGTAGTCAGAGGAGCCAGACGCTGGCGCAGTGATTGGACAACCACATCATGTTCGTAACGATCCTTTACGCTGTCGAGTAGTGTTTGTCCATAGGTCATATCTTCTTCCTCTGTGTGGCCCCGCCGTTCGGACCCTGCCAAACCCATTGTGTGGATTCTGGTTCCATTGACCTCTGCGAGTAGCTCTGGGGTTGCGCCATAGAAGGCGTGGCTCGGCCGTGGCTCAAATAGAAAGCGGTAGCAGGCGGGATAGTGTTGATCCAAATAATCGAGCGCATCGTCAACCGGAATCTCATCCCCATGAATGGTGCGCATCTCGCAAACACGAGACAAGACAACTTTTGTTAGAGGGTTTTCGGGGTTCCCCATTTGGTCGGTTGCGGCCGTGATCATCTCATCCCATTGAGTTTGGTCCATGGGGTAGCGGAGTTTATATTCCGGTGTGGCCGGTTTCGTTTCTGGCTCTGGGAATCGCTGAAGGATGTCATATTCCGTTTCTAGTGCTTCACGGAGAGCCGGAATAATTTCTGCGATATGTTCGGGGTCGTTCTCTTCGAGCGGTAGGTGGGCGTTGATCGTCAACCAAGTTTCACGGCCGCGCTGTAAGAGCTGATAGTGGGGGAGGGCGAAATGGGCGGGGTAAAATGATGACCAAGTATTGTCTGGGACGAAGTCATCGCGGAAGGCGAAGCCCCCGAACAGGCGAGGGCGGGCCATAGGCTCATCAGCTGTGGTGACAAAGGCATCCGCGAATAGATCGGCCGCTTGTTGTTGAATTGAGTCGTAGCGGTTTTCCCCCCAAGCGGTCAGCTCGGCTGCTAAACCGACGCCCGCAAAGGTAATGGGATCACGGCCGTTCTTCCAATAGAAGCGGGCTTTGCGGCCGGTCGCATGACGTAGAAAGCGGCGCACGGTTAAATCTGGCGTGTTGATACTAACGCTGACGAGACGGCCGTATTTTTGGGCGATATGTCGTTGTGGAACTGGCACCGGCAATGACATCTTAAGGCTCCTTAGATTCGACCGGTTCCTCGTATCCAACGCTGGCTAAAAGCAAGGGGAGCAAGCTGGTGACAATCCGTTTTGGCTCCGGTTCCCCAGTATACACCCAGCGGATCACGATATTATAAATCGCTCCCATCCAAGCATGTGACACAACTTCAAGATCTAGCGGTTCGATTTCCCCTTGTTCTACCGCTTCTCGTAAATAGCTACCGATAAGTTTGGCAAATCGCTCATTGACTTCCATCCGTTTTTGCTCGAACGGTTGGCCGAGCCCGAGCGCTTGGACCAATAAAATTTTAGCGGGGCGGCGATATTTACCAAAAGTCGTCAGGCATGTTTCGAGTGCAACCTGAACGCGGCGCATCCCTTTTTCTTCTTGAGCGATCGCGTCTTTAACTTGCCGTTCGAGCAAATCTGAAAATTGATCGACAAGCGAGAGAAATAGCCTTTCTTTATTCGGAAAATGGAAATAAATCGATCCTTTGGAAGTCTTAGACTCGCTGGCGATTTCGTCAAGTTTTGTGTCGTAATACCCTTTGTGGGCAAAAATATCGAGAGCGGCATCGAGAATACGGCCGCGGGTACTTTCTGGATCTCGGTCAGACATAGATAGTGGAGAGTAGAGAGAAAAGAGTAGAGAGTTCTTTTTTCTCCGGTATAAACTGACTAGTCAGTCGGTTTTTTAGTAAAATAAAAAGAGTTCTTTTTTTCAATACCTACGCCAAATTAATCAACTCATTGGATTTGCGCCCCTCTTCCAACGTGAAAGGGGCGCTTTTGATCCGACGCGAATTAAAAATAATTGCGCGATCGGCCCGAGATATTTTTAATTCAATGAACAAATTTACCTTAAAGGCAAATTATTGGTCACAGCGATCTAAAAATCGCGAAAGTATTGTTTCTTGAAGCCTGCTATGATCGTTTAAAAGTTTCAACAATTTCTGAAACTTGATGGTAGGATAACAAATCTCATGATGAATGCCAAGCATGTTGGGGCAAAATTTTATGAGATGTGTAGACACCTCATTTTGCCATTTGCCTTTATTTTTTATCATTTTTTGTCGGAATCGCGCAGGCATCAGTTGCACCGGGCATGTTATATCGATTGTCCGCGACCCAGCGGTAAAGCCGGTCTTCGATTTGACGGATGCCAGGAATGTAGTATAGATAGGCGAACGGCCGTGCCCACCAAATGTAGCGGAAGCACATATTGGCGGCCTCAGCCCCGCCGGTTAACTGCCCTTTTGCATCCACAAACCAAACTTGGGCTAAACCATCTTGCATAGTTAGCCCTAAATCAGCCATGCGTTCGGGGATAAATTGCCACCCTTTTATTTCGATTTGATCTTTGGTCCACGACTCAACGAGTCGTACAGTTTTTTCTCAAAAGCCGCAATCGGCATCATAAATCAGTAACGGTTTCATTTTGTATTGTCCTAACTAATAAGACATTTGCTGGTTACGATTCGGTTGCATGTTGCCATACCTTCGCCAATGTGGATCGTCTGATTGGATTTGCACCCCTCCTATGAGATTTTCCGTTTAAGAAGCGCAAAGACTTTACATAAAAATCGCGTTTCTTAAACAAGGAGGGGTTGGGGGAGATGGGTTACCTCTCTCCCCCAGCCCCTCTCCCAACGGGAGAGGGGAGCTTTTGATTCGATGCGAATTAAAAATAATTGCGCGATCAGCCCGAGATATTTTTAATTCAATGAACAAATTTGCCTTAAAGGGAAATTATTTGTCACAGGGGTGTAAAAATGGCGAAGGTATTGATGCTGATTGTAATATTATAACTAGTTTGGGCGATTAGCTTCGCTCTATTCATTAAGCTAGAGTTTAAAAAGGAGTACTTTTATGCCAAAAGGTTCACTTATTGTAGTGGGATCTGGAATCCAAGTCTATACACAGATAACGGCCGAAACAGAAAAGGATATTCGTGTTGCGGCTAAGCTTTTCTATTTGCTTCCCCCTCCGTGGGCGAAAAATTGGATGATTTCCTTGAATTCAACAGCGGAGTCGCTGGGGCCATATGATGAAATCGAAAATAATCAGATTCAGGCGCAGATGGTCGAGAAAATTGTGCGGGCGGTGCGCTCTGGGCTTAGGGTGTGTGTGGTGTTATATGGTCATCCGAGTATCGGTCATGGTGTGGGATGGCAAGCGATTAATTTGGCGAGAGACGAAGGGTTTGCGGCTCATATGGTTGCGGCCGTTTCGGCCGAAGATTGCTTGTTTGCCGAACTGGGGATTGATCCGGCCGTGGCCGGTTACCAGAGCTTTGATGCGGTTCGCTTCCTTTTACGAAAACGGCAATTTGATCCCCAAAGCAACCTTGTTTTGACCCATTTGGGACAGATCACACAATTGGGCACGATAGAGGTGGTTCAAAAAGCACTTGTCATGCTAACTCAGCGACTAAGTGATGTGTATGGAATAAGGTATCAGGCAACAGTATATGATGCCTCACCCCTGCCAGATGACCCATCTCGTATGCGATCGCTATCGTTACAGGATTTGCCCGAGGTTGACTTGAGGCCAACCTCTATGTTGTTTGTGGCATCGCTAGAGGAAGCACCGATTGATTCCGATATATTGAACACGCTGGGGTTGGGCGCGGGGCAGGAGGGACCCCCAACCCTTGCGCCTCTCCCACCTGTTTCGACGAATTCACCACCTCCACAAATGGATCAATCGACTTAATTTCGGCTATATCTTCCTAAAATAAGAGCCCGATGCCGAAGGTAAGTGTAAAGACAAGTGTTGTTAGTACCGTCTGTTTGAGTAGAGGGTCGAGCTTGTCAGATGAGAGAGTAACGGCCGCACGGCCGAAACGCCAATAGAGAGGAACAGAGAGTAAAAAGAGCCACTGCCACACCGAATCATAGTTCAAGACGGTGTATACAATTCCGTTGAGCGCGGTATAGGCGATGGCAGCCCACACGGCCACGCCCCCCAATACCCCCAGAAGAACAAATTTGTGACAGCCAATACATCTATTGATCGATTTGATTTAGAATGCGATTGCCCTGCTGGGTTTTGCATTCTGTCGACCGACAATGTATAGTCCTGTGGTCACCTGCTGGGTTTTGATTTCAATCCCTAATTGGGATGGGTGGATTATTCCTTCGGCTAAATTTTATGGTTCATCGCTTATAAGTGTAGTAAATTAAAGGGCAAGACGTTTGTTCGACTTATATTTGTGCAAATTGGGCTGAAATTCCCATTTTATGTGTGCAAATCAAAACACACACGGTCAAAACACACACGGTCAAAACACACACATTCAAAATACACACGGTCAAAACACACACGA
>WTJY01000391.1 GCA_011524645.1 Anaerolineales bacterium
CGGTGGCACAGGAGTAATTAGCTCCGCATGTGCCGAGCTTGCAGTCGCACGGGGTATCGACTTATATATTCTCAATCGGGGAAAAACAAGTTTACGGCCGATTCCGGCCGGAGCCACCAGCCTTAAAGGAGATATTCGTGACGAAACATCGGTACGTCGCGCAATCGGCGAGTTGCGTTTTGATGCGGTGGTCGAATGGCTGGCCTTTAGCCCCGAGCATATCGATCTTGATCTACGTTTGTTTGACGGCCGTACCGATCAGTACATCTTTATCAGCACCGCCTCAGCCTATCAAACCCCACCGGCAAACCTCCCAATCATCGAATCAACCCCGCTATATAATCCGTACTGGGGCTATTCCCGTGCCAAAATCGCCTGCGAAGATCGACTAATGCGCGCCTATCGGGAAACCGGCTTTCCGATCACCATCGTCCGGCCGTCCCATACGTATGATGCGACGAAGGTCCCTATGATCGGCCGGTATACTGCACTCGACCGGATGATGCGGGGGGAAAAAGTTATTTTGCATGGAGATGGTAGCTCTCTCTGGACACTCACCCATCACCGTGACTTTGCCAAAGGGCTGGTCGGCCTCTTGGGCAACCCCCATGCGATCGGTGAAGCGTTCCACATTACGTCTGACGAAGTGCTCACTTGGAACCAGATTTATGAAACATTGGCCCGCGCGGCCGGTGTCACGGCCGATATTGTGCATATCCCCTCGCAGGTGATCAATCTCTATGATGCGGAGCTAGGTGAAGCACTCTTGGGGGACAAAACAAATAATATGGTGCTCGATAACAGCAAGATCAAACGGATTGTCCCTGATTTCAAAGCGACCATCCCTTTTTATCAAGGAGCATCCGAAATTGTCGCTTGGTATGCGGCCGATCCAGAGCGCCAAGTCATCCAAAATCATTGGAATGAGCTATTTGCCCGACTGTTGGCTGGATACGAGCGAATGTTACCCCGCTGAGTCACCCGTTCCGGACCAATCGACGTGGGGATAAAGCTCACGGCAAGCGTCCGCCAAAACGGATATCTGGTCTAACTTGTGGAAATATTTAAGGAGTGCATGGGCCTTCACATTTTTATTCCCCACTTCTAACCCTTCATAATCGATACCCAAATCAAAACAGATCGTGCGAAGCTCCGCTTCAGTTACATACGCTTCCATCAGCTTGCGCAAATAAATCAAGTAAGCCTGATTATTCTTGGGCAATGTACCAACCGAATTTTCAGATTGCGCCCACAGGAAAACCCCTTCACGCATTTGTGGGATCGCCAACCAAGTCGCCATCAACGGCCGATACACCGGTTTCACATAAGCCAATGATTGCAGTGTCATCTCATCAAGCTGACGCACCGCCGTTAGCAACTCTAAATCATCTTCGGCCCGTGCGAGCCAAGCGGAAAATTGCTGTTTCTCACTCAGCGAAGCCTGTAGCTCCTCGATCAGCCACACCCCAAACGCTTGGGCAAAAAGGTGGGTTTCTTTCTGTTCATTGGCGACCGCCAAGCAACGCCGTTCTAAGTTTCGTAATGTACGGCGCGCAAAATGGTGCATATCTTGCAACGTCTCTTCGTTATACCCATGTCGGACCAATCGCTTCTCAGCAAGCCCATCTGGAGATATAGCCAAGGCGAGCGCACTCAAGATCAAACGCTCGTCCTCTGAGCTAAAACGCCACAAGCGCAAAAAATGGGGTTGGGCCTGATCATAGAACGACTCTTCCATGCTCCGCCAGCGCGCTTCGGCCGATGATTCTCCGTTGGCATAGGCTTCATACAAACTATGAGCGGCCAGCTTCAAGTAAAATGGATGCGGCCCAGCCCAGCATAGCAAATTGGCGATCTCTTCGGGCGAAAAGAAATATTGGGCCGACCTCAAACTGCCTTGCAATAAATCGAGCGCATCGTTTTCTGTCAACAAGCGCAAATAAATCGTATGAAAAATATTAAAAAATGGGGATGTACGGACCGCTTCAACCGTTGTCGTCTGGGTTAAATCAGCGTAGCTAGCGGTCACCAACGCCAATGGGTGATGCAACGACAAGCTGCGCAAGCTTGCATAAAAATCGACCCCGATCCCCTCATTGCGGGTCAATGCATCAAATTCATCGAGTAATAAAACCAGCTTAATCTTGGCCCGTTGTAGATGGGTAAACAACTGCATCACTTGCAGATTGGTCAACGGCCGGTCTGAATCAACCGTTTCCCAAAAGCGGTTTTGTAACTCCTCTGGCAAATAAAAGGCGACCTGCTTTAACAAATAGCGCCAAACCCCTTGCTCGTCCGCGTCCTGATCGACTACAGAGCAGTCGAGAAATGCGAAGATATATTGTTCATCCAAACCGGCTTTAGCTCGAACATCGGGATGCATCAGCACTTTAAGGACCGATGTTTTGCCAGAACGGCGCTCCCCAACCAAAGAAGTCGATTCAAATGCGGGATTACGCAAGCGGCTCAATATCTGAGACAAGACCAAATCCCGTCCATAAAGCAAAGCGGGGTCGCTAATCGGCCGACCATAAGTAAATGGATTATCGTACATACTTCACTCTCTATTTGGGTCCGTGTCAGCAGCAAGTGGCAGAACACAACGGAAACCGATTGTGGTATCTAAGGTATCGGGAGCCAAATGTTCGCGCGAAGAAATACGCAAATCATCCGCAGAGCTCTGCCATGATCCACCGCGTATCACACGTGTCCCGCTCTCTTCTGGGCCGATAGGATTTTCATCAGGGGAATTCGCATAATATGTTTCGCTATAGCCATCGCTAACCCATTCACGGACACTTCCAGCCATGTCTTGTATACCATCAGCGGTTGCTCCATCAGGAAATGACCCGACTTTACGTAGCAATGAGAATCGATTTCGCTCAAACAGAGCCAATCCAGTAGTAGGATCATCGCTACCCCAAGGGTAAAGACCACGATTCTCCCCTTGGCTACGGGCCGCATATTCCCATTCCGCCTCGGTCGGCAAACGGCCGCCAACCGCATCACAGTAAGCGACCGCCCCGTACCATGTCACGCTTGTAACCGGATGATCACCAAAAAACGCATCGACCCGATATTGGTCAATATCGGAAACGATATAGCTAGATTCCGTATTAAATTGGGTATTCACACAGCGGTTGTTGTCACATCCATCCAGATGATTGCGGTCGGTCGCTTGCAAAAACTGAACGTATTGCGCCACAGTGACCTCATTTTGATCAATGTAAAATGGGTCGAGTGTGACGCGATGACTGGGCTGTTCATCCGCCGTTGCCTTATCGTCATCAGCGGCCGCCCCCATGACGAATGATCCACCAAGCATTAACTGCTGGGTCATTTGATCGAACGGGCGGCGCAAGGTCGCGGGAGGGATAGGGGTAGGGGTAGGGGATGGATTGATCGGTGTCGCTGATGGGACCGCCGTGCGGGTCGCAGTCGGCCGCTCAGTCGGCTGTTCGGTTGGAACGTCAGTTGACATCTGGGTTGAGAGAGTCGTCGGCTCGGCCGTTGGCGTTGCGGTCGGTTCGCGGGTCGCTGTCGGAGTCGGCGATTCAGTTGCCGGAAGATCAAGCACAGCAGCCGGAATCGGCGTTGCTGGCGCAAAATAAGCAATCATATCGGCAAAGATAAAGCCGCCAAACAAAAGTGCTGTAATCGTGGCCCCGATCAAAGCCCATAGCCAACGGTGCAAAATCAACGGACGCTCAGAGCCAGGTTGAGGCAATTCAGCGGTATTCGCATTGACCATTAGAAGGGCATGTTGATAAAGCGAATCTAAGTCAGGATGGAAATCAGGGGTTCGTTCATAAAGAGGATGGAAGTAATCAACGGCCGTTTGAAAGTTTTTAGCGGAAAAAGCGGCTCGTCCTTGTACAAAGCAGAGCTTGTCTTCAACGTCAGGTCCGTTATACCCAGGCAGTTCGGTCAAAGCTGCCAGCGATTGAATGGCGACCACCCAATCTTCCGCCTGCATGGCTCGTTCGCTTTCTTGTTGTAAACGATCCCCCACTTTGCTATAAATCTGACGGTTCAATTCAACCATCGCCCGCTGCGCCAGCGAAGGGTCAGGGGCGATGTCGGCCCAAGCACGATACGCTTGCATCGCTTCATCAAACGCTTCACGGCCGGTCGCGTCGACACCACGGCGTGCATACACATCGCACAACCCTTGCAATGCGGGTTCATGACCCGGCTGAACAGTTAAAATTGCACGATAATCTTCTTCAACTTCAGACAGTTTACCTTGATCAAAATTCCGTTTGGCACGCCCCAAACGGGCGCGAATAAATCCATCACGAGCGGTGTTATCGGAAGCTTGTATCGCTAGCACTTTTTCATAACCGATCGAGGCTTCGGTCCATCGTTTGTTTTGGGTGGCGATATGACTCACACCAAGAATGCTACGAATATGGGTGGGGTCTTCACGCAGTGCCCGTTCATAGACCTGTTTCGCTTCTTCATGGTCACCCCGCTCTAGCAATATTTGAGCGGCCGTCGCATATTGCTCGGCCAAGCGAGACACTTTTTGCGTTTGGGAAATCACCCAAGCCAACGGCCGTTCTAGATGTACCCACGCACGGACCAATTCGACACAAAAGTAAAGGTTCCCTTTGTTTTCGATGATTTGCTGGGCTTGCAGATTTTCGGCCGCTGTAACGAGCGAAGCTCTAGAAATCGGCACCGAACGGGCCTGAAGCAACGCATGAACATCATCCATCGAAACATCTGATTTCTCGGCCGCCAATGTCGCCAAGGCGGACATCAACAAGCGATCATCGTTGGTCACACCATCATAAAGCCAGATATAAGAAAGTGCGGCCGTCCCCCGCTCCAATACCATCTCAACCAAATCGGCGATATGAAATGCTTCAGCGACATCAAATCGCCCCAACTGCCACTGCTCAAATAGGGTATGACAAATCAACTGGGTGTAATAAGGATGCCCACTGGTTAAATCAAGGATCGCGGTCATCGCGCCATCGGACACTTCGAACGGGACCGGTTCAGCGATCAAGGCGACGGCCGCATCATGGGACAGATAGCTAATCGATTTATAAAGCGCGATGTTAAACAAACGCAACGCATCTGGCGAAAAGGTATCAAGCCGACGTCCCATGCCGAAAATCAGGCTAATACGAGGGTTGAGCTGCACAAAGCTCCGCAAATAATCGAAAAGGGAGCGATTTAAGCGGCCGCTACGCAATCTCTCTTCAAATGCTTCCGCTTCGTCAAACAAAAACAGCAAGCGCTTTTCCCCGATCTTTTCTAAGACCGGTACAAGCCATTGCTCTTGAAATTCACGATACGGATTCTGCATAAATCGGTCAGAATCAAGTTCGGGTGCTTCGATATCGTGTCGATATAAGCTAAGTGAGGCGGTCACCGCAAGTTCCCACAAAAATCCGGCCGAGTTTTCGATATAAAACCCTTGCAAGTCGATAAATAGAGCGATATATCGCTCACCAAAACGGCCGTTCTCAACCTGCTTTAAAACAGAAGTTTTTCCGGTTCGTCGCTGACCGGACAATATAAGAGGCTGGTCATGATGGGCTCCAACTAGATTCAGCCGAATCCATTCAAATACATCATGACGACCAAAGAACATATCTTGGCCGCTCACAGGGCTCCCTACAATATATGGGTTAGTGAGGAAAGTTCGATCTTTCATGGCGCACGGAAACAAAGCAGGTCGGAAAACCTACTTGGTCGAAAAGTTTGGAGTTGAGGTACTACTGCGTGATTTATACTACGGGGAACAGTAGTGCAGGTTTTAAAGTAAAGGTGTAAAGTAGGTCACTACTAGGACTAAAAGGGGAGTGTTATCAGGGGAAATTAACGCTTTATATACAAATCGCACTGTTATCTAACCACATTGCCAAAACATTCCAAGAAGGGTAACGATCTAATCGCACAATTACTCGCCATCAGCTACATAATCATAGGCACAGCGGAAACCGATATCAGCCCGAGATGCGACCGGCCGGAAGAAATTGCGATTATTGGCCCGTACCCGATCAGCCGTCACGTTTTCACTCCAAGCACCACCACGTGTCACCCGTTCAGAGCCGGATGGTGGGCCTGTGGGGTTATCAACGCCCCCCCACTCATAATACTCTGAATCGTACCAATCATTGACCCATTCCCACATACTCCCCCCCATATCATAGGCCTCAAAGGGGCTGGCACCATCAGGCAATGCACCGACAGTCAGGATCTGATTAAAAGTTGTCCCAAATACGGCGCGAGATCGATTCGGCTCTTCATTACCCCAAGGGTAAATGCGGCCGTCGCTACCACGAGCCGCATACTCCCATTCCGCTTCGGTGGGCAGTCGGCCACCCGCCCACGCACAATAGTCGCGCGCACCAAACCATGTCACATAATTAACCGGAAAATCAGCATAGATCGGCTGCGTTGTGTAGGTATCAAGTAAGGCATCGCTGGTGTTTTCAAAAATATACGAATCAGGCACTTCCGGATTGACTTGAGCGCAATTAATCCCGCCACACGCTTCGCGATGTCGGTCTAAATCATTTAGGAATAGCGTGTATTGCGCGACAGAAACTTCTGTCTGATCAAGCCAAAAGGTATTAATGGTCACGTCCCGCAGGGGCAGTTCATCCTCTTCCATGACCGCATCGTCCAGACTAGAGCCACGGCCGTAGACCGCACCGGATACCAAAACCATCGTCATATTATCGATCTCTCTTACACGTGTTTTGGGCAACGGGGTCGGCGTGATGCTCGGGGTCAATGTGGGAGATGGGGTTAAAGTGGGAGTCGCCGTATCAGTCGCGGTTGCGGTCGGAGGGATAGGGGTTTCGGTCGGGGTGGGAGTCGGCGTATCTGTAGGAATCGGGGTCGCAGTCGGTGTATCTGTCGCTTGATTCGCAATTGCGACCGCGGTACTCGT
>WTJY01000141.1:0-2023 GCA_011524645.1 Anaerolineales bacterium
GAAGCAGTAAAAGAGTACAAAATATCATATTTTGATAAATCTCTTACAACGGTAGCACAAATTACTCCACTTGAATAGCTAAAGTTAATTCTAAAACAATGCGATTAAATTTTATTACATGGATAGTTCCAAGACCTTCGCCAAATTAATCAACTCGTTGGATTTGCCCCCCTCCTACAAGGGGTTGGGGGAGGTGGATTAACCCTCTCCCCCAGCCCCTTTCCCAACGGGAGAGGGGAGCTTTTGATCCGACGTGAATTAAAAACAATTGAGCGATCGGCCCAAGATATTTTTAATTCAAGGAACAAATTTACCTCAAAGGCAAGACTGTTGTCATATATGCCTAAAAATGGCGAAGGTATTGTTAATTAGGTCTCCTTTACAAAGTTAACCATTACTGGAATAACAAGCCTCAGGTTACCGCACTATCTTGGGTTGACCTGAGGTTTACTTCTTGGTGTGATCCATAAAACGGAGATTCGGTTTAAATCTCATCAATCCGGTGTTTGAGATGCAATTCTTTGGCGGATAGCGACCTTGGCTGATAGTACATACTGGATCGGCTCTGGTTAAGCAGTGCCGCTTGTAAACTCGAGAAAAGTTCTGAGCTTTGCCTCTCAATCATAGACAATCACTCATATCAGCTCAATGTCGATACTTTTTTCAACCAACTGAGCGGGGTAGTTAAACGGCCGATTTCGACATACATGCGATCTTACTCGGCTTCAAGCTTTTTTAGCTCATCGTTTGAAGCCTGTTTCTCTCGGCTAAGCAAGCTGGGTAACCCTTCAAGGGAGATCTTTTTGTCACTTTACAGCCTATACTGGTTCCTCTCCCTATGAAGCACCAAGGTAGGCAAAATGCAGTGCAATATAGTGTGACAGTGCAGTGCAAAGTCACACATCACACCTCACATTCAGACTACATCGAAATCGACCCTTTACGGAAGTCGGTCTTACCGATGATCGCATTGACGAGTACCGGTTTCCCGTTAGCGATGTCTTCCTTCGCTTGCGCCAATACCTCTGGGATCAGCTCCGGATCGGTGATTTTATACCCAGCGCTACCCAACCCCACGGCCGACGCATGATAATCGGTATGTTCCAGCTCTGTCGCCACCGGGTCTTCAAATATTTCAATCTGTTCCCGAGCGATCTGGGTCCAGCCCGCATCATTCCCGATCAAACCGATCACCGGTACATTGTGTCGCGCAAAGGTATCAAACTCAGATAGCGTATACCCGACCGAACCATCCCCATAAATGATCCAAACATTGGCATCCGGCCGGACAAGCTTCGCCCCCAATGCGAACCCAGCACCCACACCCAGTGTCCCAAATGGACCGGGATCAAGCCATGTTAACGGCCCCGGTGGCTGGACGATATAAGCGGCGGTCCCCACAAAGTCACCGCCGTCAGCGACAAGAATCGTCTCTTTGTCTGTCAACGCTTCCATTTCCTGACACAAATGAAGCGGATTTAGTTTGCCCAACGGCTGTAACGCCATCTGCTGAATCTCCGCATCACGCGCTGCATTGCGTTCACTCAGTTGTGCTTTCCAATCATCCCAACGCTTTTCATCGCTCATCCGATCTGCCAAGTCGCGCAAGAATTTGCCCGGATCACCCAACACACCGATATTCGGCCGTTTGTTTTTACGTAAATCGGTCGCGCTTAAATTAGCGGACACATAAAAAGAGCTTCCTTTGATATGGTTGCCATAGTCGAGCCGGAAGTCACAGGGGACCCCCGCCAAGCAAACAAAATCGGCTTCCTTCAAGGCGTTACGCCGCTTATGTCGCATGTGTAGCGGGTGGTTTTTCCCTAGTAAACCCCGCGCCATGCTCGATAGATAGACCGGGGCATCTATTTTTTCAATCGCTTCAGCCAGCTTATCGACATTTTGGACATCGAGTACCGTTTGGGCACCGATAAGGAACAACGGCCGTTCCGCTTTCCTTAACTCTTTCGCGACCCGATCCACATCGGGTGCTTTCGGTTGTGGCACACTGGGGACGATTTTT
>WTJY01000141.1:2123-6911 GCA_011524645.1 Anaerolineales bacterium
TCGGCAATTCCACAAAAACCGGTCCCGGAACGCCACTTTGGGCTTCCCAAAACGCGACCCGATCCACATCGGGTGCTTTCGGTTGTGGCACACTGGGGACGATTTTTCCTGACACTTTTTGCTGATCCGCTCCGGAAAATAAGCGGTTGACATGCCATTCCAGATAGCGATTAATCAAACGGCCGGTTAACGAATCCCCCCGCGATGCCCCATACATCGGCCGGACCATCTCTTCGCTGTATAGCGTATCAATCGGCAATTCCACAAAAACCGGTCCCGGAACGCCACTTTGGGCTTCCCAAAACGCCCGTTCAATCGTTGGAACGATGTCCTTGACACGACGAACAGAACTAGACCACTTGACAACCGACTTAAACAAATCGAGTTGTTCGATGTCTTGCAATGATCCACGCCCTTGTAGTGCCGTGGCGGCCGCGCCACCCAACAAGATCACAGGTGATTGAGCCATTTGGGCATTTTTGACCGCCGTTAAGGTGTTTGTGACCCCAGGCCCGGCCGTGACGACCGCTATGCCCGGTATCCCAGTTAGCCGTGCTACCGCATCGGCCGCAAATACGGTGTTTACCTCGTGGCGGACATCCACCACTCGGATTCCACGCTGTTTCGCCCCGACTAAAATCGGCGAAATATGCCCACCAGATAGGGTGAAAATAAATTCAACCCCTTGTGCCTTTAACACTTCTGCTACCCAATCACCACCATGCATTTCTATTCACCTTTTCCCATAGTTAGCAAAAGAGACGCGATCAACTCAGTTTTCGCGTCTCTTGGTCATCAAACATCTAACGACAGCATCTCAATAGTGATCTGCCGTTTTTCTCCTCTCCCGTTGGGAGAGGGGTTGGGGGAGAGGGGAAAATATAAAAATTCACCTCCCCCAGCCCCTCCTCATAGGAGGGGAGAAAATCCATAAAATTAATGTTACAGTGTACTAAAACCGAAAATCTAAAATTAGATCACGGTATTGTCCGGAATGACACCGTTTTTAGGCACGATAATCAATCCATCACGAGCCACCCAGTTCGGGTGTTCTTCATCTGGCCGATCTGGAATATTGCGGATGATGACCCCGTTTCCGATGCGGGCATTCTTGTCAATAATCGCCCCATCGATCACACATCCTCTCCCGTTGGGAGAGGGGTTGGGGGAGAGGGGAAAATATAAAAATTCACCTCCCCCAGCCCCTCCTCATAGGAGGGGAGAAAATCCATAAAATTAATGTTACAGTGTACTAAAACCGAAAATCTAAAATTAGATCACGGTATTGTCCGGAATGACACCGTTTTTAGGCACGATAATCAATCCATCACGAGCCACCCAGTTCGGGTGTTCTTCATCTGGCCGATCTGGAATATTGCGGATGATGACCCCGTTTCCGATGCGGGCATTCTTGTCAATAATCGCCCCATCGATCACACATCCGTCACCGATCCCGATATTGGGACGGGCTATATTTTTCTCTTTCTCATCATCTGTCTCGTAGTAATCGGCACCCATCATTACCGAGTTGGTGAGCGATACATTGTTGCCGACCATGCTACGCAAACCGACAACACAGTTGCGGATCGTGGCATTATGGATAATACATCCATCCGCCATCAACACGTTTTCAAACGCCGCCCCATTGATCTCTGAACCGGGTAAAAAGCGAGGGCGAGTATAAATCGGCCGTTCCGCATTATAAAAATCAAAAGGAGGTTCTTCTTGAGCCATCAAAAGATTGACTTCATAGAAGCGACGAATCGTCCCGATGTCTTCCCAGAAGCTATCGAAAACAAACCCTTGAACTTTGTTTGACTCTAGCGCGGCCGGAATCATATTTTTGCCGAAGTCGTCCCCTTCAATGCGGCTAAGCAATTCATTCAAAACCTCAGTCTTGAACACATAGATACCCATTGACGCCATATAAGGCTTTTCTGGGTCATCAGTGCTTTTTAAGCCATCTAATTCTTCCGCTTTTTTCGGCTTTTCCTTAAATTGAACGATCTCTCCCGATTCACCCAACTTTAAAATCCCCAACGCAGGCGCATCCTCGCGACTGGCCGGTTGAACCGCCACGGTGACATCAGCACCGCTATCAATATGATGTTGCAGAAATTCTTGATAATCCATGCGATAAAGATGGTCACCAGCCAAAATTAGAACATGGTCAGCTCCCGCTTCGTTAATTTCAACCCATTGTTTGCGAACCGCATCGGCCGTTCCTTGATACCAATCGTGGCTTTGGTGCGTTTGCTCTGCTGCTAAAATTTGCACCCACCCTTTGGTAAACATATCGCGGGCATAGGTTCGGTAAATGTGGCGGTGCAATGATGCTGAATTAAACTGGGTCAAAATCGCGATTTTGTCGATTCCTGCATGTAAACAATTGCTCATTGGAATATCGATTAAACGATATTTTCCCGCTAACGGCACGGCCGGTTTCGCGCGCTCTTTTGTGAGTGGATATAGTCGCGAACCTTGCCCACCGCCCAAAATGAGCCCCAACACTTTGGTCATATCTACCATTTTTTATACCTTGTCCTTATTGATTAGATCTGTTGTGAATTGCTTGTTTTTCTTGTAACTATTCAGTGCAACAGCCTGATTCGACTTGTTCCCCTCCTCATACTCATAGGTGGGGAGCAACGAAAGCGACTGAATAGTTGCTTTTGCTTTTGGTTTGTTGAATTTATTGCGGCATAACAAGTTCAAATCAAACCGTTCTGTTTTTAGATTTTTAGGTGTAAGTTGGTTGTAGTGCTTCTTATAGCCATTGTACCAAGAGTGTTCTAGATTGGGAAATTAAACGGCCGTTCAATTTAGAGGTTTTGTATCGCTTCATGTATGACATCCGGCTTGTTGGTGACTAAGCCGTGTACTCCTAGTTTGGCTAGCTTTTGCCCTTCGGCCGGATCATCAACCGTCCACACATGAACCCGATAACCACGCTGTTTGGCCCACGCCATATAATTCGCATCGACCATCACTCGGTCGGGATGATCCGCTTGGCCACTAAAGATATGGTAACTCCAACTCTGTATGCCAGGTGAACGAATCATAGCCAGAGGGATCGGCTCTTTGAGTACCCGTTGGGTACGGTGTAAGGCGATTGCGCTAAATGACGAGATCAATACATTCTGCGCGATGTTATGCTTGGCAATGATATCGACCACGGCCGATTCTAAGGTGGCATTGTGCCACCACCCCATAATCTTTAACTCTAAATTATAAAGAAAATGATCACCAAACATGGCAAATAGCTCATCTAACGTAGCGATCTTTTCCGTTCCCCCTACCTGAAGCTCTTTGAGTTCAGCGAGGGTCTTGCTGGTGATCAGCCCCGAACCATCCGTCATACGATCAACGGTAAAGTCATGAAACAATACCGGGACGCCATCGGCCGTTAACTGCACATCGAATTCAATCCCATCTGCTTGTTGGTCGGCCGCTAAGTGGACCGCCGCGAGTGTGTTTTCCGGTTCATAGCCACTCGCCCCTCGATGAGCGACAATCAGCGGCTGTGTGTTTGTTTCGTTAAACCAATTATTTTTCATTTCTTAAAATTAAGACACATAGTGACCAGTGTCCGTTGCGGCCGAAAACCGGCCTCATCCAGCAACCGACTGACAATTTGATCATCCTTGATATGGACCGCATTAACCGGCCGTGTCGACATATAATGCAAGCGGCGAATCAACTTCGCCACCAAGGGGCGCGCCACCAACTCGCGCCATTCGGGATGAATCCGAATACGCAATACATACGGCCGCCCCCAATCTGACTCTATCGCACCGATCCCGATGACCTCTTTTTGATGGGTCATCGCCAACCAAATTTCCCGATGTCGTCCTTCAACTAGCGTTTCCCACCATTGAGACAACCCTTGCCGATAATAATTGAGCGAGGGGGTGTCCGGCCAGTTCATCTCGGCGGAGTGGGTCGAAATATCGAGTTGGTAAGCACCGTGCGCGACATCATTGCGTAACGGCCGAAGCATAAACGCTTCATAGGTGTCCGGCCGTCGAGCACTGACCGGAACTCCGACCGGGATATGGGACTGCAATGCGCCATATCCCGCTTGCCACTGAATTACCGTGCCGATCTCATTAAACCCGAGTGATCGATACAAATCTGCGGCCGCATTATTTTTTTCTTCGACCTGCAAGACGATTTTATGCCCCCGTCTTTGATGCACGTAGTGAATCACCGCGTTCATCATTTTACGGGCGATCCCCTGACGGCGCTGATCGGGATGAACCGCCACATTGGCGACCAAATAGCGATTCGGGTCTTTGGTAACCATAAGCGATACGTTCCCTGCAATGTCTCCATCTTTTTCATAGACAAACCCCGGCACAACCGGAGCCGGTTGCCATGGCAACCGAAACGTCATCGCTGGCCCGAGGGCATTACTGGCACGGCCGCGTAGGTTTTGATGAAAGACAAGCTCTAGTAACGGGACAACTTGAAGCGCATCGGCACGAACATCGATCGGCCGTACACCACTATGTTTTTTTGTTTTTTCTCTTAGGCGAAAGTTGAGGGTGGCCATTTGTGAGGTATCTATTTCACGTCTATGATTTTTTGGCACAATAATAAGGTGTAATTTTGACGCGACAGGACATCATCATTGTACAATAAGAAGCGCATAGTGAATAGTAGACGTGATTCATCGCACAACGTCCCAGAAATAATCTGGATTTTATCCCCTCTCCCAACGGGAGAGGGGGGCTTTTGATCCGACGCGAATTAAAAATAATTGCGCGATCGGCCCGAGATATTTTT
>WTJY01000067.1 GCA_011524645.1 Anaerolineales bacterium
GATGAAGAGCAGGCGAAAGGGGGAAGGGGGAAGGGGGAAATAGGGACGCGCTTCTTTATTCGTCACTCGTTACTCGCAATGGCTTGCCCTTGTAAGCCATCGACGCCGGTTTGGATAATGCGTGTCTGGGTGACGCGATTAATGAGGTTGGCGGGGCCGGAGGCTTGGACGCGGATGTAGTTGTCGGTGTAACCGGCCCAGCGGAGGCCTTGGCTGTCTGCGCCGGTGACTGATTCCCAGAGGACGTTGACCGTTTTGTCTTGGTATTGGCCGTGGAACGCTTCGCTTTGGGCGTTGGCTTGAGCGAGTAGGCGGTGCATCCGTTCTTTTTTGACACGGCCGTCGATTTGGTTGGGCATGGTGGCGGCGGCGGTGCCCGGCCGTTGGCTATAAGTAAAGGCGTGGAGGCGGGAAAAGCCGGTTTCGGCGACGAAATCGAGGGTGTCTTGGAACTCTTCTTCTGTTTCACCGGGGAAACCGACGATGACATCGCTAGTCATGTTGAGGTCGGGGATGTTTTGCTGGGCTTCGCGGACCAGTTCGCGGAAGCTATCGCGGCGGGTGCGGCGGGCCATACGGCGCAAGACGGTGTCGCTACCGGATTGGAGTGGCAGATGGAGATGGGGGAGCAAGCGGGGATTTTCCCAGAGGGTAAAAAAGTCAGGGGCGATGTCCCACGGTTCGAGTGACGAGAGGCGCAAGCGGGGCATATCGGTGTGGGCGAGGATCGCTTTGACTAATTCGCGTAGTCCTGCACGGTTGCCGAAGTCGTAGCCGTAGCTTCCCATGTGGACACCGGTGAGGACCGCTTCTTGGTAACCTGCCGTGTGGAGGGCGCGAATTTCATCGATGATGTCGCCTAGGTGGCGGCTTTGCCCTGACCCCCGTGCAACTGTGGTCACACAAAAGGTACATTTGTTTTCGCAGCCGTCTTGGACTTTGATAAAGGCGCGGGTATGGCTGGTGGTTCCGGCGTGGAAATCCCGCATGATCGGCTCTTGGTCAAAGATGGGGAGATCGTCGGCAATCGTAGGGTCGAGTAGTTGGGCGAGTTTGTCTTTTTTGCTGTTGTGGACCACTTCGGTGACCCCATCGATGGTGTTGAGTTCGTTGGGGCTGATGGTGGCGTAACAGCCGGTGAGATAGATGTCGGCCGTGTTGTTTTGGCGATGGATGCGACGGGTTTGTTTGCGGGCATCGCGGGCCGCTTCGGCCGTGACGGCGCAGGTATTGATGACCACTTTATCGGCGTCGGCCGCTTGGTCGACGATTTCATGGCCGCCAGCGATGAGCTGGCGGGCAAGGGTTTCTATTTCGCTGTGGTTAAGACGACAGCCGATGCTATCGAGGAATACTTTCATGGTTTTGATAGGGCGGAGGGCGGAAGAATGAAGGCGGAACAGCCACTCGCGCAATTTGATTTTGTATTGATTTTAGCGTGAGGGTTTGGGGAATTCAAAAATTTGAGGTGTGTTCTGACACTGCAGATGATAAATCGCTTGGGGTTTATTGTCTATTTGTGCCTGAGATATGGTTGTGTAGGGCGAAAATAGCAGCGAGGAGCATCCAGAAGAGGAAGCTGGTTCGGCCGCCGATTGCTAGCGAGTCTGTGAGGCCGAAGATTGTAAAAGCGATAAAACTGCAACTTAACGCGGTGTTTAGGGCAGAGACAACAGCTGGTTGGCTCTTTTCTTCGTTTTTGTAGAGGATGACAAAGGTAAGGATGCTGATGGCAAAATAGGCGATTCCCGCAAAGATGCCTAACTCTACAGTCGTACTGAGTAGCTCGTTATGGGCATGAATTTCGATTTTTGTTGGTGAGATTAGGAATAGGGGATAAAGCGTATGAATGACTTGGGGGAAGGTATTGAAGCCGATGCCGGTGAGGGGGAAATCTTGAATCGCCCCAATGGTGCGAGACCATAGCTCGAGCCGTGTCGTTAATGAACCGCTTTCATTTGTTAATAGATTGTTGCTGATCGAAGTTTGGAGCTGTGGTGATAGAGCGATAGCGATAGCCCCAGTTATCACAGAGCCGCCAATGAGGCGGATAAGGTTGCGCGTATGATGGGGAAAAAAGAGTTGTGTTATGGCGATAGGGATGGCGATGAGAATACCTAAGTATGCTCCGCGTGAATTGGTGAGAAGTAAGGTGAAGAGTAGCAATGGGGTGATAAGTAAAAGAATAGGAGAGAGAAGATAGAAAAGCGTTTTGTTTTGGGCCGCTAGCTGTCTAGGATATTTAAAAATCATTAGGCTGATAATTGCGGCCGTGGGTGTAAACCAGAGGAGTGTCCCTGCGATGCGATTAGGATTAAATCGTGTAAGTTCAATGATCTGTGACGGAAGCATGGCTCGGATGGTGGCGAGGGGGGTGATGAGTTGGGTGAGAACTGGATGTGGTGGCGTCCACGGGGCACTGATCAAACTGACTAGCGCTAGAGCGGTCTGGCCGGTTGCTAAAATGATTAGTGCGCTGGCATAATTCAAAGAGGTGCTAGACATGCCATATAATAAAGCCCAAAAGAGGGTGATTCCATGGAGTGTGGCTAAGATCGATTGAGCACTTATGGCTAAATCAAAAGTCACCCAAATACTCATCATGACGCTTAAAGTCAGAATGTGCAGAGGAATTTTGATCGGTGCGGCCGGAAATAAATAGCCAGATTTCCACCAGTGAAGTGGAAAAAAAAGACAGCCTAGAGCCAATAACGTGACGGCAAAGGTTTGTGTGATGACAAATGGCGTAATAGCGATGAAGTAGAGCCACCACCATTCTAAAATATAATCCAGAGTAGCGTTGAATCGATTTTGTCCTGTACTCATTTAAGACACTGTTAGGGTTTGACGAAACCAGCCAAGCGTATATGTAAGGCCTTCAGCTAATGTTGTTGTTGGCGTAAAGCCTAGCTGTGATCTGGCTGCTGAGATATCGGCATAAGAATGTTTTATATCGCCTGGGCGATTCGCTTCATAGGTGACTTCTAAGGGATGATTTGTGAGTTTTGTGAGTTGGCTGAGGATATTGTTTAGACTCGTTGGTTGACCATATCCTATGTTAAAGACAGCCGATTTTTGGTCTGTCAAATTCACTTTCATTGCTAATAGATTGGCTTTTACAACATCTCCAACATAGATAAAATCTCGCGTTTGTTCACCATCACCAAACACCCGAATAGGCTGGGACGTTAATGCATTGCGACAAAAAATAGATAAAACACCGGAATATGGAGATGAGGGGTCTTGCTTGGGGCCATAAACATTCATATATCGCAAACCTATCGATTCAAGACCATACAAATTGGCATACAAATCTGCAAATAATTCTGAAATGTATTTGGCTGTCGCGTATGGCACCAATAACTGAATAGGACTCGCCTCTGTTTTTGGGAGTTGGGGATGATTACCATACACTGCGGCCGAGGATGCATAGATAATTCGCTTCACCTCGGCTTGGCGTGCGGCTTCGAACATATTAAAGGTCCCGGTGACATTGCTGGTGTGATTTAATATGGGATCCTTGACAGATTGAGGGACACTGACAAGAGCTGCTTGATGAAACACAATGTCATGCCCTTGCATGGCGGTTTGTAGTGCTGATAGATCTGAGATGTCCCCATAGACCACGTTGACATTTTTGTGATTCGGCAGGTTGCTCTTATTGCCCGTGCTTAGGTTGTCAAAGATCGTTACTTGATAGTCTTGCTCGACTAAACTTGTTGTGATGTGCGAGCCGATAAATCCGGCACCACCAGAAATAAAAACCTTCATATTGATGTCCTGTATAGAACTGATTACACTGTCCCAGAAATAATATAATATTTGCGAGACGACTTGTTTTGGAGAGAGAGATTTACAAAAATCTACCTCCCCCGGCCCCTCTTAGTAGGGGGGAATCCAAATAGCTTCTGGGACAGTGTGCTGATTATATTATTTCGGAATTATTCTACAATTCGTATCTCGGGGCTTCGGCAATTGATAGAAATTTGATCTTACAGATTGCAGATTTTGCCAAGTCGAAAATTATTCGATTAGAGCTGTTTGGTTTGTAATAGATGAACTAGACGACGGATGCGAAAAAATCGACTCATCGGTTTATGAGGGAATATTTCTTTGTTGGGCCATAAGATCCCCCAGATTAATCTTAACATATCACCGGTGTAATCTGTGAGCGAAAGCAAGATAAGCAGCCTTTGAGTTGTTTGTCGATAGTCATGTAACTGTAAAATTTGGTCTGCATTTAGAAGCTTTTGTAAATATTTTTTTTGGAACCGACTCGGCTCAAGTTGCTCATTAATATCTACAGGAATGTCAAGATCAAAAAAATATTTTAAGTGTGATAGGACGATCCAGAGAACCGTTTTCAGTTTTTGCTTTTGGGCTAGGTGGATGAGTTTTTCCCAATTAAGGGGATATTTTTGTATAACAGCCCCGATATCAACATAGGCATGCAAGACATATGAGCTAAATTGGTGGCCGATAGCGGTGTGAACGGCTAAGTGAATGATTTGATCTTCTGGAGATAAGAGACGAAATGGCGCGATTGTGTCGCTTTGAATGGTGCGTTGCCAAATGGCTGTTTCATTGATGTTGGCTGCATATTCTAGCCACCAACCGGGGAATGAACGGCCGTGTAATTCGACTATTCGATCTCCTGGCGTTGTGGTCGCAAATTTTAATTCGTCGTTGGCTAGGGAGGTGATGCTGTAGGGACTTTGTGGTTCTTGGACGAAGTGATATTGCTTCGATTGTTCAAGTAGGTAGGTACTGCTCTTTAAATGTTGGGGCTGGACCCAAATATCTATGTCTCCCATATTTCTTAAGCCCGAGATGGGATAGATTTCTTGATTAAGAGCGGCTCCTTTGAGTAAAACAGCCTTATGCTCAGTTTGTGAATAGAGCTGGTTGAGACGTTGGATTTGAGCTAAGAAGAGTGTGTTTTGCCCCTGCCCTGCAAGATAGGCAGGGTATAACTTTTGAGCAAGTGATGGCCATCTTGATTTAAACTGATAATAAACCAAGGGGGCCAAGCTGTGCTCACCTAACCATTGGCTTAGGTCAGCTTCTTGAGTATCTGTAAAATGCTCTTTTTGTTGTGGAGGGCGCTCTGATTTAAATAGACTTCGCAGAAATTCGATTTTTTGTTGTGAGGAGATAGAATTTGCCATTATTAGAGCTTGTCTGGTTGCTTGAATTGCCAAGCTACTTGGCACTTTATGTGAGTTTTTCTTTGATATGGGTGACGATGCGTTTTAAATCGGCGGTTGACAAGCTGGAGCCAGAGGGTAAACAAAGACCGGTCGCGAAAAGCATTTCGCTTACTTTGCCACCATAAATTGCATATTGATGATAGACCGGTTGTAAATGCATCGGTTTCCAGACCGGCCGTGATTCGATATTGTGCGTTTCTAGGTGCAACCGAAGCTCTTCCGGCGTTACACTGATTTGTTTAGGATCAAGTAGGATGACACTGAGCCAGCGGTTGGCTCGGCCCCAAGGGGCTTCGGGCATGAAGCTAAGTCCCGGAATATTTTGTAACTGAGCCACGTAATAATCGAAATTAGCCCGTCTTTTCTGTACGCGATCCTCAATGACATTGAGTTGACCGATACCAACACCGGCCAAAATATTGCTTAGACGATAGTTGTATCCGATTTCTTTGTGTTGGTAATATGGCTCTGCTTCTCTGGCTTGGGTCGCTAATTTGCGACTGTGTGTGATCAGTTCTTGATCGGCCGAGAATAGCATACCACCGCTTGATGTCGTGATTATTTTATTTCCATTGAAGGAACTAATGCCACAAATCCCGAATGTGCCGGCGTGTCTGCCTTTGTATGTGGCTCCTAGCGCTTCGGCCGCGTCTTCGATGAGTGGGATATTGTATTTGTCACAGAGTTGGCATAATGGATCCATGTTCGCCATCTGTCCATATAAATGCACTACAATGATCGCTTTGGGTAACGCTTTCCCTTGGTTGAGACGTTCTTGAATCGCTTTTTCGACTAACTCTGGGTCTATATTCCATGATGCGGCTTCGCTATCGATAAAGACCGGTGTGGCGCCACAATAGATAATCGGATTAACGCTGGCACTAAAGGTTAAGGTTGAGACAAAGACTTCATCTCCTGGTTTGATATTGAGATGAAGTAGTGCCAGATGTATAGCTGCAGTGCCGGAGCTGGTACCTAGTGCATGGGGGGATTGCACATATTCGCAAAAATTTTCTTCAAACGCATTGAGGTTCGGGCCGATTGGTGCGATCCAATTTGTGGCAAATGCTTCATTGATATAGGTTTGTTCTTTTCCCGACATGTGTGGGGGGGAGAGAAAAATGCGATTTTTAGACAAAATACGCCTCGAGAATTAGGTGTTTAGTTCGATTGATGATGTTATTGAAAAGATCAATCAATTGTTTATGGTTGGCTGATCAATACGCATGACCATACTAATTATAGCTTTATTTTAGTGATTGGGTATTTTTGGGTGTGTGGTTGGGTTTCAGACCTATTGTCTATTTATATTACGTGGTGGCCGATGTGATGAGCTCGATCATCTTTGTAACATCGGCCGTGCTAACTGTTGCGCGGTGTTGATCTGTAGGAGGTTGCTTCTCCCCATATAGACCCTGTAGGTGGCGTAGATGAATTGTTTGCAGGCCGAGTTGATGAGCTCCATAAAAATCTTTGCTGGCATTGTCGCCTATATAGATGGCGTTCTGGCCCGGTATATCGAAATGGTCGAGAATGTGTTGATAGGGGATCGTGCTCGGTTTCCAATTTTCCCGGCCGAATTGGTCAGAAAATACGACACAATCGAAATAGTCTGCTAGCCTTAATGCGTGGAATTTTCGTTGTTGGACAGCTAAATATCCATCGCTGAGGAGGGCGAGTTTAGTGTATTGGCTTAAGTGGTGAACTGCATCTGCCATTTCTGGTAATGGGGTGATATCTGGCGTATGTTCGCGATAAACCTCGATCAAACGAGGGACAAGAGCTTCATTTGTTTGCTGGAAATGATTGAGCCACAAATTAAAGGTATTCCCTCTTATATTTTCTACAAAATATTGTTTGAGCAAGGCATACCCTTTTGTATAAGGGATATTGAGTGTTGTTTCACCCCAACGTGCGACTGCGCGGAAGCCACTCAGAACGAAATCTCGCTCTAAATAAAGCGTATCATCCATATCGAAGATGACAACTTTAATTTTTGTATCGGTTTTGGGCCATTTGAGAGCGGTCATTGGGGGTCAGGAAACGTGAGTCGTCGAAGCGAGACAGATATAAGTCGGTTTGGTAGGAACCGAATTGTGAGGGGGGAATTGGTTGTTTCGCAGCAATTTGTAGCAATCGATCAAGAGAATGAACACCGGCGGCGACGCCCAGTGGTACACCACCACCGAGGCGGGCGTTGATTTCGGTGAAATAAGGGGTGTTGTCTTTTTGCATACATTGGACCGTGATGGGGCCTACAGCTTGGAGTGCGGCCGCGATTTTGCTGCTGTCACGGCAAATCCCTTCATTAAAAATGGTCACCCCTTTGTTTACCTCGCCAGAACGAACTTCGACCCGTTGACGCGAGACAAATGTTTGCATGACACCTGTGAAATCACACATTACATCATTGGTGATTTCTGCGCCTGGGATAAATTCTTGGATGATCGGGTCCGGAACATAATCGATAAAAAATTCTAGTTCGCGTTGGTTGTTGACTTTGAAGGTGTGTTGGCTGGCACTTCCTTGCCTGGGCTTGATGAATAGGGGGTAGGATAGTGTTTCGTTGTTGAGTGTTTCTGGGAGCCACGATTTCGGTGTTTTGACCCCGAGTTGGGTGAAAAATTGATAGGTGGCCCATTTATCGTTGACAACACTAACCATCTCTTCAGGGATAACACAAACTGTTGCGTTTGTTTCTTCTATGGCCGTTTTATTTTGGGCAAGGACTGGAATGTCGTAGTCGATTAAGGGGAGGATAAGGTTGATTTGCTCTTTACGACAAATATCGATGAGTGCTGGAAGATACTCAGGTGTATTGAGCCGAGGTACGATGTAGGGCTTATCGACTTCCCAAAGGGCTGGCGCTGTTGGATTAATATCGAATCCGACAATTTTCCCCTTGATTCCGGTGCGTTGATAGGCTTGTTTGAATAGACGGGCGAGCTCGACACGGCGGCCGATGCTACAGAGTAGGATATTAACGAGTGGAGCCAAGAAATTCTTCCATAGTATCGTGTCCCTTTTGGCTGATTCCTTCCCGCTTTAATGTGCGGAAGATGGTAAACCAAAGGATCTTGAGATCAAGGGCGAGATTATGTTCGGAGACATACCAAATATCGAGGTTAAATTTTTCTTCCCAAGAGATGGCATTACGGCCGTTGATTTGGGCCCAACCGGTAATGCCTGGGCGCACCAAGTGGCGTCGGTTTTGTTCGGGCGTATAGCGATCTAGGTAGCGCATAAGTAATGGCCGTGGGCCGACAAGGCTCATATCCCCTTTGATGACATTCCATAGTTCGGGTAGCTCATCGAGACTGGTTTTACGTAGTAAACGGCCGAAGGGGACTAAACGCTCACTATCTGAGAGTGGTTTTCCATCTTTATCATAGAGGTCGACCATGGTTCGGAACTTGCAAAGGGTGAAAGGGAGGCCGTCTTTGCCCGGCCGTTGTTGCTTAAAGAGGATAGGACCACCTAAGTTGATTCGAACCAAAATCGCGACGACCAAAAGGATTGGTGATAACACGACCATAAGGAATGAGGCCACAAATATATCAAAAAAACGCTTTCCCGAGGATTGATACATAATTTTAATAACTAACTACAAACAATAAATTTTGCTAGTCGGTTTGATAACACAAAATTGACAGATCTCCAAATTTTTAGCCCAACAAACGCCGATTGAACAGAACAAGAAACCGCTTAAAGTGATAAAACGGTAATTGCCATGAGGATTGTATCGGGTGACGTGCTTCCATCCATGCTCGATTAGGGAAAAACATGCCTAATAAGCTAGAGGTGTCGTCCGCTAATAGTAAGAGTAAATATAGATAGTTTAAATTTGAGAATTTTTGTTCGTCGGGCTCAAACAAATCTGACTGGTTGAGCAAACTCGATATCCTAGATTCTTTTAGTGCGGATATTTGTAATTTTTTGTAAATTGGGTCTGGAATTGGTAATCCAAACAGGGCATGTGGGATAGCTAATGCGATATATGCTTGTGTTTTGCATTTGTGTTTTTGGAGATTGTCAAGAAATAATGGCCAATTGATTTCTGCGTATTGAAGAAACCAATAGATATCTAAATGAAGTAAGATTCCTGGTTTGCGTATGTAGGCGTGAGATGCATTGTGGATACAGAGTTGGAATAAGAAATCTTCTGGCCCTAAAATGCGTACACGACTGGCTGGTAGTTGCTTAGATCTAGCGAGTAAAGAGGTAAAGCTAGGTGTCGAGCCGATGGCTACAAATTTCCGCGCGACAAGCTCGGTTTGAAAGTTAAATCTAAGCTCCCATTGATCAACTGTACATTTGTATTCTTTACGTCCTTCGGACATAGAGTGTAATCGATAATTATAGTTTAACATTAGTTTATCGACTATTTCTAGGTGGTCGATAGAGATTAGCAAGTCAAAGTCTCCAAACGAAAAGAGTCTTGGATCGGCATTTCCTTCTCTTGCTAATGCCCCATTTTCTAAAAGAATTGTAGGGATATGATGTTTGTCTAATAGCTCATAGATCGCCTCAAGCTCACTAAAGTAGGCATTCAATTTCTGATCTTGGATATTAATTTTCTCTTGTTGATCATTAGATACGGCCGGATTCGTCGGCGCATTTAGCAAAAAAGGAATTAAGATTTTGTTGGTTGCTAGCAACTCTAAAAAATCGAGATCAGTCTCCCATTCGAGGCTAATATGATCTGTGTTTCGTTTTGCTAACGTATTGCAGATGAACTGGTGTTTTGTTGATTTTAAATGAATCATTGCTGGCTTATTAAATCGGTGTCAAGATGCTTTGTCGTAACTTTTGTTACGGGATTGCGACTTGTGAATTAACATACCGAAACTATTTAGCTAGTTGAATAAGTTGTTGTGTATTTTGACGGCTATACCGTTCCTCGGCCGTGCGCCGCGCATTGGCTTTATGTGCGTGTAATTTTTCTGGGTTACGATAGGTTAGAATTTGCTGGACCAACTCATTGACATCCCCCGGTGGGGTGACCGCTCCGCAATCATAAAGGTTAACCCATTCACCTAATTCGCATTTAGGTTGGGTGATGGCGAGTATTGCGGATCCGGCCGCCATTGAGTAAATCGCTTTACTCGGGATGGCTAGCCCCTGCATTTCTTCTTCCAATGAGACAAAGGCTAGGTCGGCTGTGCTCAGAGCATAAGGGAACGATTCTTCGGGTTGCCAGCCTAGGAGGGTAACATTTTCTAGCTTTTTTTCTTGTTTGACGTGTTCTACAATTTGCCATTTGGGTCCAGAGCCAATAAACATGAAATGGATGTCTGATTGGTCCTTAAGGGTTGCGGCTGCTTCGATCATTGTTTCAATATCATGGCCTAGCCCCATATTGCCAGAATACATAACCGTCAATTTGTCAATTTGATTATGCTTTTCTGCGAACCAATTTTCATGTTTGGGGATAGGTTTGATTTTATTGACGTCTACCCAAAGATAAATAACTTCAATCGAACCATGTGGGGTTTTAGATGCATCAAATTGGGCTCCCAAGGTTTGGGCCATATACTCGCCCAACGTCATCACGGCCGTAGCTCGCTCATAGGCACGGCCGTTTAGTCGCTGCCACAGGCCGATAATTGGCCGATTTTCATTAAATCCTCCCATTTTAACCAGTACATCGGGATAAATATCATGCACCATAACGGTAAATGGTGTCCCTCGTAAGACATTCGCAAACCAACCAAGCCAACAAAGAAAAGGTGGGTTTGAGAAGAGTAAAATCGGTGTATCTTTGGGCCAACGCCAAAGCCAAAAGAACGCTTGTATCCAATATCTAACCCAAGAAATGATCCGCCGTGGGAAATTAGCTCGATCATAGGGTGTCGCTGGGGACATTTGAATGTTGGGATGCGATTTTTGCAACGTATCAGGATGACCTGTTAATAATGCGACTTGGCCAAGAGTGTTGGCTATATCTTCAGCTAGCTCCCAAGTAATTGGCCCAGCCATTTGATTGAGGATTAAGATGTGGGGCTGTTCGGTTTGATTGCCCATAAGTTTTACTTTTTGAGGTGAATGAAGGTAACTAGAGTTTTTGAGTGACCCATATTGTGAGTTCTTTTAACCAATTTTTCCAACCGCTTCCCATTAAAGTAAATAAGGGTTGGTTGGTTTGAGTGAGTTGGAAGCAACACTCTTCTAACATATATAGGTCTGCTATTGCTTGTCTTTCCGGTCTTGACCAGTGGTTTTTGCTTTGTCGTTGAAAATCAGCCGTAAAGCCATTGGTAACAAAGGCTTGTACTTGTTTTGTTATTTGATGGGAAATACGGGACTCGCATTGAAATACAAGCGCATCATAGCACCAGATGCGTTCTTCGGCGTATTCCCAATCAATTAACCATATGTTTTGATTATTGATTAAGATATTAGCTGGCTGAAAGTCACCATGTGTGAGTGCGATTTTGATTGGATCGGTGCAATTTGTGATTTGTTGCGCCAGTTGTGAGGCTAATTCGATAATGGTCGTTTTTTCGCTATCAGACAACAGATGATGTTGATTTGCTAAATCGAGTATTTTCTTTTTTAGGTGATTTGCATGTTGGGTGATTGAGCTTTGCACGGCCGTTTTGTCATATAATTGTATTAGAGAACGGTAAATTTGCCCAAGGGCTTCTGTCGCTTTTTGTGTGTCAGCTAAGCGGTTGAGGGGTGTACCGCTGATAAAGGATTCACAAAACCATTCATAAGAGTCTTGATCGGCCTCAATAAGTGGGGGGATAGGTACTCCACAATCGCTTGCGATTTGCCGTGCCTGAATTTCTTGGCGCATAAACTGACTATGAAACCCTGTCTTTCGAATACCATATACGCGATTTGTAAGCCCGTCAATCCAGCGAATTTTGTGGTTACCGGGGATGATAAGTTGATGATCTGCTCCGCTTAATGGAGGGGTTATTGATAGAGAGGCTTGCGCTAGTCTGGCTGAAGTTAGGGGATGTACACTGGCTTGGACATAGACATATTGAAGCGGCCGTTTCCACCAAATTGGACTGCGCGAAAATTCACGTTTAATCGGATCAAACAACGCTTGGTCTGTGTGTGGTACAAAAATCGCATTGATATAGTAGTTGACAAGCCATGTTTGGTTATGCTCCTTCGATAGGGGGGCTACTTTTGAGTTCCAGACGATATTGAAAGGGGTGTCAAATTTTTGTGTCCAAAATGTGGCTAGTGTGTCACACAAAATATCGGGAAAAGGCTCTCTGGCCATGAGTAAATCGATCCGCATCGTTAAGCTCCTCCCCGACTCGTCGGATCGATTTTATCTCGGATAAATTGCTGGATTGTGGCAATATCTTGCTGTGCGTCGATCACTGTCCAAGCTCCGGCACGGCCGATTTGTTCATAAGTCTCTAGTCGCTTTGTTAATACCTCAGCTGAATCGGGGAACGGTTCATTTTTTAATTTAGATCGTCTCTGGGATTCTTCGACCGGAATTAAAAGCATGAATGCATTGTCTGGTTTGACCGCAACACGCCGTAAAATGCGCCATAATAGCCATGTTTCTACATTTGATCCGGCAAAATTAAGGTCGAAGTCGATTTTTGTATCATCTAAAAAACGATCGTAGATGACGGTACGGCCGAGTAAACCCCACCAACGTACAGCGATGCCATAGACTAACATCATATCGACTATGGCGATGATTAGCCATAGGTTACGTTTCCAAGGGGTTTGCAAAGTTTGGGTACGCTTGTCGCTTTTTCCGGATGTTGGGATGACACGTTTGCCTGTTAACTGGCGCAGTAACTTTTTCGCTAAATTAAACAAGGGGGTATATCCGCCCCGTACCCAAAGATAGACAACTGTTTGACCCTGTTGTTCTAAATAGCTAGTTAACTGGGCGATTTGAGTTGATTTCCCTGCACCGTCAAGCCCACTAAAAGCGATTACTTTATTTTTTCCAGTCATAATTGTTGTTGTGCTCGGCTTTGGTTGTGTTTATGATTGTTTGGTGATGATTTAGATCCGGCCGATACTGTCCAACCTTAACTCAATTCATTCCGACACAAAGGATAAGGATATACACCATACCAAACGAGAACGCCGAATTCGCTTGGCTGATGTTAAGATACGATTTCATGTAACTGGTCGTGAAAAGATTTTGCAATATCAGCCCATCTATACTGGGTTTTGATAAGTGTCTGCCCGCGTTGGGCGATTTGCTGAGCCCATTCACGATCTTCGATTAGGCGTTGCATATTGTCCGCCAATTCACTCACGTCAAGGTTAACAATTAGAGCGGCTTTTTCTTCTTTAAGGCGATTTGATAAACCGACATATGGTGTTGTGATCACTGGTAGATTGTGATATATCGCCTCTAGCATAGCCATGCTCAACCCTTCGTAGCGGGAGGGTAAAATAAAAGCATTTGAGTCTTGTAATGTCGCTAATTTTGTGTCACCACCAATATAGCCGGTGAATAAGACACTCTTATCGATGCCAAGATCGCTAATTTGTTGCTCTACGATCGCTTGGTAGCCATGCATATCTGGCCCAGCAATGACAAGGACACTATTGGGTATAGCTTGATGAACTTGAGCAAATGCGGGAACTAAGATGTCTATTCCTTTATTTGGATCGATGCGGCCCAAATAGAGAAAAATAAATTTACCTTTCAGTTGAGGGTAAATTTCAAAGAGTATTCCCTTAGGGGGACTCGGTTCGAATGATTTAGGCTCTATTCCATTGGGTAAGATAATGGAACGAGGCGATTGGATTGAGTAATGCCGCTCCTCTTCCGATTGGTAGGCAATATAACGTGCCTGACGAAAGTTTCTCCCTTCAATAAGCTTGAGATAGATTTGTTTACGCCATGTTCCTTTCGCTTCTAGAGCACGTTTGTTTAGACTGCCGTGTGTACAAATAATGTAAGGGCGTCCGTAATAGCGACAAATGAGGGCTGCGATCCAAGTGACATATTGATAATGAAAATGTAACACGACGATATCAGACCAAAGAATTTGTTCGCGTAGGTTTCGAATATAATCCTTTGATACCCCCCAATACCGAAGTTGCTTAGGTGTATAAAGAATATCATTGTAAATGACATTGACACCATCTGTTTCGACGATTTTATCCGTTGGTAAATCGAGATTTTCCGTATGGGTTTTCATATTGCCCGTACATACGCGTATTTCTGTATCATATGCCAATAATGCACGGCTTAGGGCGTGTGCTGATTGTAATACCCCACCGAAAGATTGGGCTGGCAAATAATGGCTGAGAACTTGTAAAATTTTTATTTTTTTGCTCATGTGATTTTCCTAATCATTTTAATAGGTTGTGCACATGGGTTTGTCTTAACTAATTTAGCTAAGGGCATAATTTTTTTGTACCGGTTGTCATCGCGTCGACCCAACAGTCTAAATCATAATTCTTGATAATGCGTTTTGATTCTAAGCACATCGCATTGTATTTAGAAAGAGACATATTCTCTATTTTGTGGAATAGCTCGGTTAGATAAGGAATGTCATAGGGATTAAAACGAAAGCCATTTATTCCCTCATGGCACAACTCAGGTAGGCAACCACACTGGGTACTGACCAGCACGGGTAAGCCGGCCGCCATTGCTTCGTTGATGACCAACCCCCATGTGTCTCGAAAACTAGATATGACGAAGCAGTCTGCCTGATGATAAGCGGATGGTAAATCATCATAAGATACCCACCCTAACCAAGAAATGTCTGGAATTTGATTTTCGGCAACATAAGCAATTAATTCATCGCTATCCGGCCCACTACCTGCGATATCAAGAGCCCATGTTCCTCCATTTGCTTTGTAGGTTGCGAATGCGTTAAATAGTCCAATTAGGTTCTTTGGATGATGCAAACGGCCGACAGTGATAAAGCGGCGGGGATTCTGTGATGCGATGGAATTGTGAGATTTGTTACTGGATGCAAAATGATCGTTATCGATTGGATTACCGATAAGATGAATTTTAGAGTCAGAGAAACCAAGCGTTTGCGCATAGTCTTTCGCATTTTGACCAGTTGCTAAGACACCTGTGAACATTAGATTACAGTAGATACGTTTGGGAAATTCTTTCCATTTTTGTCGATTGTATTCATTTCCCCAACTGACAAGATAGAGAAGACAAGGTGTGTTTGTTAATCTTGCCCATAGAGAAGTTAACCAAATAAATTTTTTATTGTAGCCGATACAAATAATCACATCAGGCTTTAATTTTGTGAAGAGATCTTTGATCATGCGCCAAGTGGCGGCTAGTGAGTGGCCGTGTTCAAGCTGGTCGATAACGTCAAAGGGGATATTTTGCGTATCTCCCATGCTCCACGGCCGATGGAATTCTTTAATTGGTGTTTTTACAATAGTTAGTTTAAGTTTTGCACCTAATGCTGAATATCGAGCGCGATGATAGGGACCCAAATTCGAAGGCGTGATCAGAGTGATATGAGAAGATTTATTCGAGTTAATCATTGTTTTGTTCTCCTCACCTGTAAGCACAAGCACGGGGGATGGAAATCGGAGACAGTCCAGAATATTGTCTAGGATAGTGAGCTGAGCGATGAATTTGTAGAAACCTAAATGCTAATGACTCGGGTCATAGTTTCATTTTTTAATGCATTGCGTGTATCAACAATGCATGCTGATGTATCTTGAATTTTGCTCCAATCATAGATGGCATGGTTTGTGACAATGATAACGCAATCAGCATCCTTAACGGCTGTATACGGATTTTTTGTTGCTTCCAAGCTAATAGAGTCATATGAAATGCTGGACACATAAGGATCGTGGTAACTCAGTTCTGCACCTAAATTTTGTAGTAAGTGGATAATGTCAAGAGCGGGGCTTTCGCGCAGGTCACCAACATTTGGTTTGTATGCAACACCAATAATTAGAATTTTGCTACCATGTATCGCTTTTTTGTCTGCATTGAGTGCTTTTGTGACTTTGTCAACGACATATTCAGGCATACTGCGATTGATTTCATCGGCTAAAGCGATAAATCGGGCATTATAGTTTAATGTTTTGAGTTTCCAGCTTAGATAATGGGGATCAATCGGAATACAATGACCTCCTAGACCTGGACCTGGTGTAAATTTCATAAACCCATATGGTTTTGTTGCGGCCGCGTCAATGACTTCCCATACATTTAAGCCTAGGCGATCACACATAAGAGCAACTTCATTTACCAGACCTATGTTGACTGCACGGAATGTATTTTCGAGTAATTTTACCATTTCGGCCGTCGATGGGGATGATACTATGACCGGCGTATTTACCACGGTGCTGTAAAGTGCATGGACGATATCATTGCAGTTTTGGGTAATACCACCGATGACTTTCGGGGTTGTCCACATATTGTGATCTGTACGGCCGGGGTCAATACGCTCTGGAGAAAAAGCGAGAAAGAAAGTTTTTCCAACTTGATTTGTTTCATTTGCAAAGCTGGGTAGGACTAACTCTTCTGTGGTGCCCGGATAGGTCGTGCTTTCCAGTACGATGAGCTTGCCCTCAATTCCGACTTGAGCGATTGAATTGGTCGCCGAAATAATATATGATAGATCTGGGTCCTTCGTCTTACGTAATGGTGTTGGCACACAAATAGAAATCGCATCTACAATGTTTAAATCAGCATAATTAGTTGTCGCACGAAACAAACCTTGATCGATGATGTGAGTAATTGCCGCATTTTCAATGTCTTCGACATGGCTTATTCCAGCATTTAGTCCACTTACTTTTTGCTCATCAACATCAACGCCTAGGACTTTAAACCCTACATTTGCGAATGCTACGGCGAGTGGCAAACCTACATAACCTAACCCAATTATGCCAATCGCGGCATTACGGTTGTGAAATTTTTCTATTAAACTGTTTTTGATTTGATTGGTCATAATTTTGATAAATTGAATTTCGATTTCAATTTTTTTTGTTTTCAGAGTTGATGAATTTTTGCTTTTTGCTAATCAATCCAAGCCTTCGACCTAACTTTTTTATTTGTATTTTGATATTGATTATCACAGATTCGGTATGAGTATATGAGACAACAGAGGGTTTTGGATCAAATGCATAACCAAAATTCTTGATATCACTTTGATATAATTCCGCAACTTTAACGATTTCTGCTTGGGTATAATAATCTGTATAATTCTTGCGTTTTGATTTGTTGACCCAAGGTAGCTCTTGACGATCAATTCCCAATGCATCAAAGACTAAATTCATATCGGCTTGTAGACATTCATATCGGCAGATAAAGTCTGTAAACAATTTATTGTTGCAATGTGTGTAAATAGATAAAGGTAAGGTGTGTATGCGTTTTTTTTCTGTTTTGCTATGATGCTCAAAATTATGCAATAGATCCGATAGTTCTAAGTCTAAATATACAGCAGAGGAAACTGCCCGATCCCATGGATTTCTTACAACTGCGAAAATAAAGTAATCATTTAAATCATTATCCGTGATATTTTCTAGCCACTGGTTAAATTTCTCTGGATGATCCTTTGCTGTAATAATTCCCGAAATTTTCTTTTCTAGTGTGCTTCGTAAAATACTCGTTCCTGCGGTTTTGGCTGGTCGCATGTAAACAAATTTTTTTTCTTCACAGACGACAATCCCGTCTGGGTGAGTATATGAACGAAAATAATCAGCCAACCCTTTCTTTTCTGTTTTTAGTCTCAAACTTTATTTACTCCTCATTATTTCCATTATGGAGCATCTGATATTTGTAGTGACCCATGCAACAAAATTTCCTCCTAAACTCTTTAGGAGGAAATTTTACATCACATTTTTTAAGTCAAAGTAGTTATCATTTACAAGCTACCCTAAAGTTGGATTATATCCAAATTGCTAAGAGAAGTCATCTCGTATTGAGATCGTGAGATCGTATCAGAGCTATTCAATAAAAATCAGGAAAAAAGTAGATTGGCAACAGTCAAGCTGAAAAGCTCGAAATTATTCGGCTTGTTGAATCTTCAACCCTGTCCGTGAAATAGACTCTCGCCGAACTAGATGCTCCTCGAATCACTTTCTATCTGTGGTATGTAAAATACCTCGATGATGGCCCTGATGGGCTAGCGGATCGGCAGACTGGGCCAAGGCAATTCTGGAACAGAATACCGCCCGCTGTGCGAGAACAAGTGCTTGATATGGCTCTGGCTCATCCTGAGTTATCACCGCGTCAGATCGCTTAGCGTACCACTGATGAGCTTGAATATTTCATCTCAGAATCGAGTGTTTACCGTATTCTCAAGCGATATGATCTCATCCAACATCCAGTTTTTGAGATTGTAACCGCTTCGAATGAATTCGCTCGAAAAACAAAAGTGGCTAATGAAATGTGGCAAACCGATTTCACTCAATTTAAGGTGATCGTTTTGGGGGGGAGAATTACCTTTGCACCATTCTGGATGACTACTCTTGTTACATTATTGCTTGGTAATTGTCTAAAACAATGGCTACGGTTGATGTCGAAGATATGTTACAAATCGCTTTAGGCCGTGTGCAGGTCACTTAAATGAGAGTCAAGTATCGGCCTTGGTTGCTATCTGATAACGGACCCTGTATTGTGTCCCAAGCTCTCAAAAAATATCTGCAACGCTATCATTTGGAACATATTTGCTTCGCTCCATACCATCCCATGACCCAAGGTAAAATTGAATGATACCATCGCTCAATGAAAAGTATCGTAATGCTTGAAAATTATTATTCACTTGGCGAACTTGAGAATGCGATTAGCGATTAGAGAAAACTAAAGACAAATGAATTCGATCATTAAAGTGCAACCGTTTAGCAAAGATCGTTCTTGGTGATTTAACTTTAATTCAACTTTGTATGTTTTCTTAAATTTTCTCATATCGGCCACCACAAGAGTTTGGCTATTATATTTGAAACAAGATCAGAACACCGGTTCTTTTCCCGAAAGGCAATTAGCCGATACACGGTAATAAATATGGTCAAATACAATAAATTTACACAAAACAACAAACAGTTAATACCTCTATTGGGTTCTTAATACATCTAAATTTCGACCCAAATAGATTTCTAATCGCTTGATTTCTGGCTCAAAATGATTGATTAAATATAGCTCTGTTTCCGGATCAAGTTTTGGGGTATTTTCTTTAGTCCCAAACACTTTTCGTACTAGATTGCGTAAATGGGGGCGAAGGCTATTGGGGATAAAAGATTCCAGCCATGTTCGTACAGAAGATGCTGATAAATAACGGTACATCTGGAAAAGACCTTCATTTTTGGGTTTGAAAGTTTGATTTGTTTTGGTGGTTAGATGAGGCGATACAAAAGAAGGATCAACACCAAGGAAATTAAATATTTTGGCCATTTCTGCTTGCGGATTTGCCGTAAGCTCTTCAAAAACAACGACTAGTATTTTATCTTTGGAAAAATACTGTAAGTATTTTTCTAGCCATTCGACATACATGCTTGTGCCAAGATAAATGCTGTTTTTTTTCAATGCTGTGGGAAAATCATCTGTTTCGACGCCGCTATAGTGCCGATAGTAATTGTAATG
>WTJY01000458.1 GCA_011524645.1 Anaerolineales bacterium
GCTTGTGCGGAATTTTTAGTTATGTTAACTTTTCTGACAGGTTGTTCGTGCACCCAGGTAAAGGAATGTGAGGTGACGCAGAGAGATGTGGAGTGAAATGAGGTAGGTCATATATTGTTGCGCTTGTGCTTACACAAGCCAGCGATGTTGAAATTGGAAAAGTAGCGACTGGGGGTGGGAACGTGTAACCTAACCCCCAGCCCCTAACCTGCTACAGCGGCGTTACCCCTTTTTTCAAGATGATGTTCCCATATTTTCGTGTTTCCCCCGTAGCAACTACGGCAAAGGCGACCTTAACGCGATCATAGAATTGGAAGCGCTCAATCCGTTCAATCATGATCGCATCGCCATAATAAGCTTTAATCGGTTTCCGATAATCTCGCTCAACGTCGGGATCGAGCATGTCTCCAGGTACGGCCGCCATCATCATCACAGGCGCGTCTACATAGCTGTCTAGCTCAAAAAGGGGCAAAATCGCATCGAGTAGCGGGGCGATCAACAAGCCATCGGCACGCACGACCCGTTGCGCCAGCGTCTCGCTGGGAAAATGAACATCGGCCAGTACCAGTTCATCACCATGCCCCATGCGATACATTACATCGAGCAATTCAGGGCTAATTAGTGGGGATATTCCTTTGAGCAAAGTGGTCTCCTTGTTTGTTTAGGTTGAGGTAGCAAAGGGGAGACGGCAAGTCTTATCCGCCTCTCACGACCTTGTAAAAGTATGATGATTATAAGCGATAAAATTGCTGACAATTGTCTATTAAAATCGCCTGTTGTTCTGTGGGGGGGAGATGGGCCACGGCCGTGAACACACAATCGACCCAACGGCCGTATGTTGTCGCCAGCTTGCTCACGGGCCAATCCCCGCCAAACATCAGCCGTTTCGAGCCAAACTCAGCCAACACATGGTCGATATACGGTTGCAAATCGGCCGGTTGCCATGCCTCCATATCTGCTTCTGTGACCAAGCCAGACAGCTTACACATTACGTTGTCATACGTCGCCAGTTGGCTGATATGCTCCCGCCACGGATCGAGCTGTCCGGCCTTGATTGGCGGCTTGCCACAATGATCCAAGACAAAGCGCACATCGGGACAGCGGCCGACCAGCTCTATCACATCTGGGAGCTGATGGTGGATGACACAGAGATCGAATGATAGATCGAATGGAGACAGGGCGTTTACCCCGTCGATAAACGCAGACTGAATCGAAAAACCGGTGGGTTCTGACTGGATTAGCCGACGAACCCCCTTCACCAATGGCTCCTGCGCCAATTTTTCTAGAATAGAAATCACCCGATCTCCCTGTTCCAGCGGGGCAAAAGCGACAATCCCCGCCACACGGGAATCTTGTTGTGCCAGCGAAGCGACCCAAGCGACCTCAGCCAAGGCATCCTCTGGGCGACAATCGGCTTGCACAAATATCATTTTTGCTGGGGGAGATTCTCCTGCTTCGGCCACCAGCATGTCGGGGGTAAACGGCCGATTTAGCAGCTTCATATCGGCCAACCAATCATAGGTCAGTTGGTACGGTTCCCAGAAATGGCAGTGGCTGTCTATAAACTTTTTTTGTATTCGTGTCATAACTTGTTTATTTCTTCCATCCCCTCTGCTACACACTTTTATTCGGTGGAACTTGATCCCGAACAGGTGCAAAGATTTTTAATATGGCACTGACATGTTCTTGCTCAATCTCTTGTTTCATCCAAGCAAGGCTATTTAGCAATTCCGTGACGGTTCGGGTGCCGAGCAACGTAAGATCGGCCTGATCATTTTTGAGCGCGTACATAACAGCGAGGCGTGTTAGATTGATGTTGTGTGCCTCACAATAGTTAATCGCTTGAGAGACGACATCCCTGAATTCATCTGAAACAGGGAGCCACGGCTGGGAACCTTTATGGGTCAACAGACCAAGGCTGGTGATTGACCCATTAATTAACCCGACGTTGTTGGCTTGTGTATGTGGGCGTAAGACACCATGTAATCTTTGATTGAGCAAAGTAAAGTGAGCATAAGAGAGTGTTACATCGAACTCTTGAGTCTGCACCATCTCTGCCAACAGATCAACGGGAAAGGCGGTCACACCGACAAAGCGAACTTTTCCTTGCTTCTTCAGCGCATGCAATGCGGGAATCGCTTCGTTAATGATTTGCTTTTTATCTCCAAATTCGATGTCATGCAGTTGATAGACATCGATGTAGTCAGTTTGGAGGCGGATCAGACTCTCCTCACACATGTTGATGATGCCGTCATAGGAAAAATCGAAACCATCGTCATCAAAGCGCCCCCCTTTTGTGCCTAAAATAACCTGGTCTCGCTTCCCTTTTAGGGCTTTCCCGAGCCGTGTTTCGGAGAGGGTGCGGCCGTAATAAGGGGATGTATCGAAAAAGTTGATGCCATGTTCAATCGCCACATGCACCGCTCGAACTCCCTCCGCAAGGTCTAAATCCCCATATTCATTCCCCAAGGAGGCACAGCCAAAGCCTATCTTGGAAACAGAGACCCCTGTTTTGCCTAATGCTTGATAGATCATATTTATTCCCCTCAGAACTACAACTTGCCATCTGCCAAAGCCTGTTGGAAATGGGCAATCGTTTGGGTTACCCCTTCGATCAAAGGGGTATTGGGAATCTCACCCAAGTAATCGATCAACGCATCATCGGCCATTCCTTCTGGAAACGGTAGGGTCAACTCCTCATAGGTGAGTTTGCCCACCATACTGGGGGCAACCGCTTCAATCGCTTCGATAACATCGGCTACAGAAACGACCGATCCCTTTATGTTGAAGACATCGGCTCCCACAAACGGAGTGCGTGCTGCTTTGATGAAGATTTTAGCTATGTCGTCTACATATTGAAAGCCGTTTACACCACCATAGGAGATATGGTATGGCTCATTTTTGGCGGCCGCCAGCATCGCTTTGGTCGGTGTCGAGGTTAGCCCTTGGTCTCGTGCCGGACCATAGATGGTATACGGCCGGAGTCCAACGCTCGAAATCTGATCATTCTGCCAGTAAATCCGCGCCGTCCCTTCATTCGCCTGCTTGAAGATTCCATAATGGTTAAAAGGGTTTGGTGGTGCGTCGTGGGGGATAACTTGTTCGTTATAGAACTCCTTACGCCCATACACCGCCACACTGCTGGCATAGATAATCTGGCTGATGCCGACCGCCTTGGCCGCTTCAAAAACGTTGACGGTACCAACAACATTGACGGCCGCACCGACAGGAGGATTGGTCCGGCAAAAGGGAACTTGCAAGGCGGCTAAATGAATTATGTGGCTAGCATCTGCTTGTTTGACTGCGTCGATTACGACTTCGGTATCGGTGATGTCTCCCTGAATAAAATTGATCTGTGCTAGCTCGGCCTTATCCATAATGAGTTCAAGCCGGTGGCGCTGGGTACTGAGATCGAAGACAGTCACGGCCGTGCCGCTCTGCACCAAGTTTCGCACCACCCAAGCACCCAAACAGCCGAGTGCTCCCGTGATAAAAAAATGTTCCTGAGTCATAGTGAAGTTATCCAATTGTATTTGTGTTGCGTGATTGTCTTTTGGGGTGTGCAAGCAGATGGGCGACCACGCAATATGTTGTGATAAAACAATTCTGGGATATTGGTAATACCAGTTTGCCAAAATTCTAGCGGTTTTTATCGAGATGTCAAACAAAAATGACCGTAAAATTTCTGATACTGCCGAATTGGGTGGGATAAGCATAAATCGTTCAAAAATAGTCGATTTACAGGGCTGCTATCCCCGCGTAGGCGGGGATCCACCGCTCAAACAGAGTTGGATCCCTACCTTCGCAGGAAGGACAATCGTTAATTGATCAACTCCCACCAAATCCGACAGGACTAGGAAAATGTTACTTAAACTTTGGTCCTATTTTTGGGGTGCATTATAGACTTCCACAACCTCAAACAGGTCCAATCTAAAAGATTTGACCTGTTTTCGCGCAATACGCACTACATGCCAATTGTTACCAATAGCGCAGAAGAAAAGATTTGACCCCTTCCCATTTTCTGCTATCGTCCCCTCATATCTACCAACCCCCTAACATAGGAGCACCCCATGGCTGACCCAGCATATGTATCCCATAGCCGCATCGAGCGGATCAAAGGCCCCTTTCGCAAAGCTTACCTGCCGGTCGAAAGCGAGCCCGTCTCTTTCGGAGTCCATTCTGAAATCGCCGAGCATTACGGTGTCGATACCAATGTCCACAACCCACATGCCACCACCATCGACTACCTGATCGCCGCCACCGGTGGTTGACTGACCGGAACCTTTGGAGGCGCGCTGGAAGCGCGTCAAATTCCGGCCGGTGCAGGCTACTTGACCTCAGACGTTCGTGGAGATGTCGAAAAAGATGGCAATGTTCTCGTCATCAAACGCATCCATGTCACCTATCATCTCAAAATCGCTGATGAACATCGTAACACGGCCGAGCGCGTTCTCGGTTTCCACGCCAACTACTGCCCCGTCGCCCGCTCAATCAAAGACAGCATCGACATCACCACCGAACTCAATATGGAAAGTTTGACTTAAAATACAAAAAACGTTCAACTTTTCTTTCATCACAACCACCCGTCGGCCGATCTCAACACCCAGATCGGCCCTTTTTATTGGGAAAAAGGAGACAAAAATGGGACTATTCTTACAAATTCTCGCCGGCCTTCTCGGCGGGTTCGCCGCCGCACTTCAAGGGCCATTCACCGGCATCATGGGCACCAAAGTCGGAGATCTCGCTAGCGTCTTTATCACCTACTGCGGCGGAGCCGTCATCATCGCCAGCGTCTTTTTTGTGTCCGGCGGTGCCTCAGCCGTCGAGTGGCGCTCACTCCCTTGGTACGTCTATTTCGCTGGCCCACTCGGCTTGATCATCATCTGGTCAACCAGCTACACCGTCCCCCGCCTTGGTGCGGTCGGAGCCAGTCTGCTCTTTATCCTAGCTTGGCTCGCCTGTAGCGTGCTCATCGATCACATGGGCTGGTTCGGCGTCGCGGTCCGGCCGCTCGATTGGGGGCGCATCGCCGGTCTCGTCGCCCTTTTGCTCGGCGTCTGGCTTGTTTTACGCTAAAGAGACAGCAAAACATGGCACGTTCTTATCTATTTTCCCCCAGCGATGCATGGCACAAATTTGTCTATGAAAACCAAATGGTCGATAAAGCGATCGTCAAACGAGCACGATGCATTGTAGAGGCGCGGCAGTAACCAGCGAACCTATGGCAGAACGCCAACCAAACCTGCTCATCATGAACTTTGTCACGCTCAGTTTGAACCCGACTGATTTATATTCGGAAAACGAATCACGCTCCCATTTGATTGCAAAAATTACGACATTCTTAAAGAACCCCCTATTTCTCTCATTCTTGGTGCATTTTAGTAAGAGATTAGGCATCATTTCCATCAGTAACACAACGAATGCAACCAGCTCCCCCCCTTAAACTAAGGCTGGAAATTTAACAGACTTTATCGGAAACAGTCTTATGCAAAAGCAAGACAGGCGATAAAAGACAGAGATACAGAAATCGCCTAAGCCATGAATCCTCTCTATCCCTATCCTTTATCCCTATCACCATATCTCTGATAAGGCTTAATTGTTTGGAGAAATAAAATGCAAGATGCACTAAAACAAGAAGTACAAGAAAACCAGAGCAAAGAATACACCCGCTACCTCGGCTATGGTGTTGCAGCACTCATGATCGCCATGCTGATTTTCGGTGTTGTCAACGAACTCATTAATCCGGTAGATAACCCATTTGGACCACAGCAATCGTTCTTGGTTCTCGCCACCCTCGCCTTTTTCGGCGGGGTTCTCAGCTTTCTATCCCCCTGTACCTTACCGATTTTGCCCGCCTATTTCGCCTTTGCGTCCCAAAGCAGTCGCGGCCAAATCGCCACCAACACAACCATCTTTATGCTCGGTGTCGCCACCGTCTTTAGCCTCTTCGGTGCCAGTGCCTCAACCTTGGGCAAAGTGCTACGCCAAAATCAAGACCTAATTTTGCTGATCGGCGGTGCCTTGATCGTAGTCTTCGGTACGATGAGCTTGCTCGGCAAAGGGTTTACCGGCATGTCTAAAGAAGAAAGCACCCAAACAAGAGACGTGAACAGCTTTGGTGGCACCTTCTTGTTCGGCATGACCTTCGCGGCCGGTTGGTCATCCTGTATCGGCCCCATCTTGGGCATCATGCTCACCGTGGCCGCCACCACCAACTCCGTGATTCGCGGGACCATTTTGCTCTTTATCTTCGCGATGGGCTTGGGCTTACCTCTAATCATAGTTTCGACTTTTATCGGCCGTCTCAGCCGCAACAGCCCGATCTGGCGCTTCCTTCGTGGCAAAGGTTGGTTCATCAGCACCCCACGTCTCATCATATCCCTCGTTTGGGCCTTAGCGGTTTGGCAAATCTTGCTCGGCACCACCGGCTATCTCTTCGATAACATCGCCTCCTTCGACGGCCAAGCGATCATGCCGCTCCACACGTACGGCATCCTCGCCCTTTCAATCGCCGGTGCGGTGCTCTGGACCTTCTATAAAGGAACAGAAAAAATCGACCTCTTCTTGCATAGCACCTCAATCGTCAGCGGCGTTCTCTTCCTCGCAATGGGGGTATTCATGCTCAGCGGCCAACTCACCCTGATCACCGCCTGGGCCAATGAACTCACCGCCAATTCAGAATGGTTCGCCAATCTCGAAGAAGGATTATTTAACATCTTTAACTAGAAAAGACGGCCGTTATTCCTAACCAAACAATTAAATACATGTCAAGACGGGGGTTTTTCCAAAAGGATCAGATAATATTCTTTGGAAGAACCCCTTTTGCTATCTAAAAATCCTGATACTGCCGAATTTGGTGGGATAAGCGTAAATCGTTCAAAAATAG